>DASTGK010000601.1:0-2650 GCA_035719085.1 Anaeromyxobacteraceae bacterium | reverse complement strand
GGCGAGGTCGAAGTTGAGGAGGCGCGCCACCGAGGCGGAGAGGCCGCGCGCGCCGAGGAGGCCGAGCGGCGCCGCCACGGCCACCGCCGCCGCGCCGGCGAGGCCGACGAACGCGGCGTAGAGCCGGGCCACCTGGCCGGCCCCGGCGCCGAGCGTCTTCAGGATGGCGATCTCGCGGACCTGCCGGGCGAGGAGGGCGGCCATGGCGTTCGCGACCAGCACCGCCGAGAGGACGAGCGCCATGGTCGCGAACGAGAGCATCATCACCAGGATGGTGACCATCTGGCGCTGGTGCGGGTGCTGCCCGGGCGGCGGGACCTGCAGCTCCGACACCGGGTGGCCCTGCTCGGCGAGCCAGGCCGCCACCTCGGCGGCCCGCGCCTCGACCTCGCGGAGCTCCCGCGGCTCGCCGGTGAAGGCGACGCGCAGCTCCCCGAGGACGGGCGGCTCCCCCAGCGCGGCGAGCGTGGCCCGTGACACGTAGCCGTAGCCGCAGCGCTCCTGCCAGGCCGGCGCCAGGCTCGGGTCGTGGACCACGCCCGAGATGGCCACGGCCTGCTGCGGGCCGTGCGGCGTCTTCACCTCGACGCGCCCGCCCACCTCGGTGGAGAGCATGCCGAGCGCGCTCCGCTCGACGAGCATCGTGCCGTCGGGCGGTGGCCAGGCGCCGCCCACCGGCCGGAAGCGGTTCAACCGGACGTCGCCGAAGTCGTCCACCACGAAGAGGAGGAGCTTGCGCCACTCGCCGCCCAGGCGCGCGCGCGCCACCAGCACCTCGCGCGGCTCGGCGTCGGCCACGCCGGGCTGCCTCCGCACCGCCTCGGCGAGCGCCCGGTCGGCGCCGCCGGGCAATTCCAGCGTGGCCGCGGCGGGGCGGGTGCCCAGGTAGCTGGCGGCGATCTCGCGCGTCAGGATGGCGTAGCCGCCGAGCACCGCGCCGACCCCGGTGAGGCTGACGGCGATGGCGGCGATCATGATCGCCAGGCGGCCGCGCTCGGCGCGGACGTCGGCGAGGAGCTTCGCCCAGCGCGGGCTAGCCATGGGCCACCTCTCGGCGGACACGGCCGCCCGCGGCGTCGCCGGTGACGCGGCCGTCGGAGAGGGTGACGACGCGGTCCACCAGGCCGGCCACGTCCCGCTCGTGCGTCACCATGAGGACAGTCCGGCCGCCGCCCGCGGTGTCGGCGAGGAGCGCGAGCACGTCGCCGGCGGTGCGCGAGTCGAGGTTGCCGGTCGGCTCGTCGGCCACCAGTACCGGCGGGTCGTTGGCGAGCGCCCGGGCGATGGCGGCGCGCTGCTGCTGGCCGCCGGAGAGCGCGGTCGGGAGCTTGGCGGCCTGGTCGGCGATGCCGACCCGCTCGAGGAGCGCGAGCGCCCGCTCCCTCGCCGCGCGCGGCGGGAGCGTGGCGCAGAGGTCCATGGGGAGCACCACGTTCTCGAGGACGGTGAGCGTGGGGAGGAGCTGGAAGGACTGGAAGACCACGCCGACGCTCCGGCCGCGCCAGGCGGCGAGCCGCCCCTCGTCGAGGGCGTGGACCGGGGTGCGCCCGACCAGCACCTCGCCCGCGGTGGGCCGGTCGATGCCGGCGACGAGGTTGAGGAGCGTCGACTTCCCGCTCCCCGACTTGCCGACCACGGCGACGAACTCGCCCGGGCCGACGTGGAGGTCGACGTCGCGCAGGGCGGTGAACCCGCCGCCGTCGGCGGCGTACTGCTTGGAGACACGGCGCAGCTCGATCATGTGGACACCTCGTCCGTTAGTGGACATGATGTCCAGTACGCGCCTCGCCGGCCGGGCGCCATCGACACCGGGCGGGGAAGTGGCCGGTAGCGGACAGCCGGGCGCCGGCTGTCCAGGAACGGAGGCGTCCCGATGGGGGTGAAGCAGCCGAGCACGGCCGATCGCCGGGTCCAGCGCACGCGGGCGTCGCTCCGCCAGGCGCTCGTCGAGCTCCTCGCCGAGCGCGGCTGGGACGGCTTCAGCGTGCAGGACGTCTGCGACCGCGCCAACGTGGGGCGGTCGACCTTCTACACGCACTTCGCCGACAAGGAGGAGCTGGTCGCCGGGAGCTTCGACGACCTCAGGCGGGCGCTGCGGGCCGGCCTCCCGGCGCCGACGCGAGGGCCGCGCCGGCCGCTCGCCTTCACGCGCGGCCTCATCGAGCACGGCCTCGAGCAGCGCCGCGTCTTCCTCGCCATCGTCGGCAAGCGGAGCGGCCTCGTGGTGCAGCGCCGCTTCCGCGACCTGGTGCTCGGCCTGGTGCGCGAGGACCTCGCCGCCGGGCCGGCCGGGGTCGTGCCCCGCGAGGCGGTGGTGGCCTTCGTCGGCGGCGCGCTGCTCGAGGTCCTCACCTGGGCGCTCGAGGCGAAGGGGACGCCCGACGCTGCAGAGCTCGACGCCCTCTTCCACCGGCTCGTCGCGCCGGTGCTGGTGGAGGCGGGGGTCCTGCCGGGCGTGGTGTGACGCTATCCCGCGGCGTCGGCCGTCGCGGTGCTGCGCCGGGCGGCGGGCTGGGCTGGCGCGCCGTCCCGGGGCAGCAGCACCTCCACGTACGCCCGCGACACGGTGATGCCCGGGATCGCCCCCGGCGCGGCGTCCCCGTCGGACTTGGTCACGCGCCCGTGCGTCTTCTCCACCAGCCGGTCGAAG
>DASTGK010000600.1:0-13730 GCA_035719085.1 Anaeromyxobacteraceae bacterium | reverse complement strand
GGTGGCCGCCCCCGCGGCGCTGCAGCGGCGCATGCTGCAGGTGATCCGCGCGGCGCGCGGCGGGTAGGGCGCGTCAGCCCGGCCGGCCGGCGGCCGGCGCGGCCGGCAGCCGCCAGAGCGCGGCGAGCGAGAGGCCGAAGGCCAGGGCGAGCGCCGCGTTCCGCGCCACGACGAGCGCCACGGCGTCCGGGCGGAGCGCCACGAAGGCCCAGTAGCGCGCCGGGAACTCGAGGTGGGTGAGGAGGAGCGCCGCCGCCACCGCGAGGCCGGGCGCGCGGAAGCGCGGCAGGGCGAGCGCCGCCGGGGCGAGGAGCCACCCGAGGTACTGCGGCGAGAGCACCTTGCCCGTGGCGAGGAGGGCGAGGAGCAGGGCGAGGGCGGCGAGCGGCACCGCCTCCGGCCGGGCGCGCAGCGCCTCGCGCCGGCGCCAGGCGAGCGCCAGGGTGGCGCCGACGGCGAGGAGCGCGAGCGGCCCCGAGGCGCGGGCCAGCAGGTCGCCCGCCGCCGACGCCAGGTTCTGCGAGCCGTAGGTCGAGGCGACGGCGAGCGGCGTGCCGAGGAGCAGGTGGCCGGCGAGCGCCGGCGTCGCGAGCAGGCTCTCGAGCTGGAGCGGGCGGGCCAGGTGGTAGGCGAAGAGGGCGCCGAGCGCCTCCGGCCCGGCGCGGACGAGCGGAGCCACGAAGGGGAGCGCCGCCGCGGCGGCGAAGGCGAGGAGGGTGCGGACCGCGGGCCGGCGACTCCCGGCGAGGACGAGGAGGAGCGGCAGGAGGACGGCGGGCGCGAGCTTCAGCGCGAAGCCGGCCCCGAGCCAGGCCGCGGCGGCGGTGTGCCGGCCGGCGACCGAGAGCCAGAGGGCGGCGGCCACGGCGAGCGTCACCGCCGCGTCGTAGCGGTTCACGAGCACGGCGCCGAGCGCCGCCGCCAGGCCGGCGAAGAGGAGCCCCACCGCGCGCTCGCGGCCGGCGCCGGGCCAGATCCGACCGGCCGCCGCGACCGTCGCCACCGCCGCCGCGCCGAGGAGCGCCAGCATCTCCGCCTGGAAGAGGCGGGTCGCCACGGCCGCCCGCGCGGCCAGCGCCGGGAGCGCGAAGAGCGGGAGGGCGAGCGGCGGGTACTCCACCGCGAAGTCGAGGTAGGGGCGCTGCCCGGCGAGGAGTCGGACCCCGTACTGCAGGTAGAGGCCGACGTCGGAGACGTCGTCGAGGCCGTAGGGGCGGCGCGCCCCGAGGAGGAGGCCGAGGACCAGGGCCACCGCCGCGAGCGGCAGGAGCGCGGCCGCGGCCAGCCGGGCGGCGCGCCGGGGCTCAGGCGACATCGAACCGGTCGAGCTCGAGCGTGAAGACGGCGCGCCCCTGGGTGAGCGAGCGGAGCTCGGTGGCGTAGCCGAACATCCGGCGCAGCGGCGCCTCGGCGGCGATCACCTTGGTGGCGCCGCGCTCCGAGACGTCGCGCACCGTGCCGCGGCGGCGGTCCAGGCTGGCGAGGACGTCGCCCAGGCGCTCGGCCGGCGCCACCACCTCGACGCGCGCCACCGGCTCGAGCACCACCGGCGCGGCCCGCGCGGCGGCGTCGCGCACCGCGGCGGCGGTGGCCACCTTGTAGGCGAAGGGCTTCGAGGCCCCCTCGCGCCACTCGGCGCCGGTGAGCGTGACGGCGAGGTCCTGCAGCGGCAGCCCCTCGAGCACGCCCGCCTCGGCCGCCTCGCGCGCCCCGGCCGCGGCGAGCTCGCGCACCTCGTCGCGCAGGAAGGGCAGCGCCGCCGCCTCGGGCGCCACCTCGAAGCGGAAGCCTCCGCCGCGCGGCAGGGGCGACACCCGCACCGTCACCCGGGCGAAGAGCTCCACCCCGTCGAGCTCGCGCGCGAAGGTCGCCTCGCCGGCCGCCGCGGCCGAGATGGTCTCGCGCCGCAGCACCTGCGGCTGGCCGGTGCGCACCCCGAGCCCGAACTCGCGCCGCAGCCGCTCGGCCACGACGTCGAGGTGCAGCTCCCCCATGCCGGAGACGAGCAGCTGGCCGGTCTCCGGGTCCTCGCCGGAGCGGAAGGTCGGGTCCTCGTCGGCGATGCGGCCGAGCGCCGCGAGGAGCGGCTCGCGCTCGGCCTGCGTGGCCGGCTCGATCGACTGCGAGATGACCGGCTCGTAGCCGCCGATCCGCTCGAGGAGGAGCGGGTGGGCCCGGTCGCAGAGCGTGTCGCCGGTGCGCGCCTCCTTCAGCCCCATGAGCGCCACGATCTGCCCGGCGCCGGCCGCGGCGAGGCGCGTCTTCTGGGCGGCGTGCATGAGGAGCACCCGCGAGACGCGCTCGGCCTTCCCCAGGCTGGCGTTCCAGACGAGGTCGCCCTCGGCGATGCGCCCGGCGTAGAGCCGGACGAAGACGAAGCGGCGCTGCTCGTCGAGCAGCGAGACCTTGAAGGCGAGGGCCAGGAGCGGCGCGCGCTCCGAGATCTCCGGGGGCGGCGCCGGGCGGCCGTCGGGCCGCGTGGCCGGCGGCGGCTCGACCTCGAGCGGCGAGGGGAGCCAGTCGCAGACGGCGTCGAGCAGCTGCGGGATCCCCTTGTTGCGCAGCGCCGAGCCGCACAGGAGCGGCACGAAGCGGCCGGCCACGGTGGCCCGCCGCACCGCCGCCGAGAGCGCGGCCGGGTCGAGGTCGCGGTCGCCGAGCAGCGCCTCGGCCGCGGCGTCGTCGTGGTCGGCGAGCGTGGCGAGGAGCTCGCGCCGCGCCGCCTCGCCGGCGGGGGAGAGGCCGTCGGCCGCGTCGACGGCGCGCGGGTCCTCCGGGTCGGGGAAGCGGAGCGTGCGGCGCGCCACCAGGTCCTCGAGCCCCTGGAAGGCCGCCTCGGCCCCGAGCGGCCGGTGGACGGCGGCGATGGCCTTGTCCGGGAAGCGCCGGCGCATCGAGGCGAGCGTGGCCGCGAAGTCGGCCCCCACCCGGTCCATCTTGTTGGCGAAGGCGATGCGCGGGACGCGCCAGCGGTCGGCCTGGTGCCAGACCGCCTCGCTCTGCGGCTCGACGCCGTGCGCCGCGTCGAAGACCGCGACGGCGCCGTCGAGGACCCGCAGCGAGCGCTCCACCTCGATGGTGAAGTCGACGTGGCCGGGCGTGTCGACGAGGTGCAGCTCGTGGCCGCGCCAGCCGAGGCTGGTGACCGCCGAGGTGATGGTGATGCCCCGCTCGCGCTCGAGCTCCATCCAGTCCATGACGGCGTCGCCCTCGTGGACCTCGCCCATCTTGTGGGTCCGGCCGGCCACGAAGAGCAGCCGCTCGGTGACGGTGGTCTTGCCCGCGTCGATGTGGGCCATGATCCCGAGGTTGCGGATGGCCCGCATGGCCCGCTGCCCCTGGCTGCCCGGCTCGCCGCTCATGGTCGCCCCCTGGCGACCCGGAGCATAGCCGGGGAGCGGGCCGCGCGACCGCCTGGCGTGCGGGGGTCGCCGGACGGCGGGGCTACAGGGTCGCCGCGGCCGCCACCGCGCCCGGGTGCGCCATGCGCCAGCGGAGCAACGGCGGCGTCAGCACGGTGGTCAGCATGACCATGGCCACGATGGCCGAGAACTCGCCCGGGCCGAGCAGCGGCGCGCCGCCGACGGTGAGCGAGAGCCCCATGCTGGCGAAGATGAGCCCCACCTCGCCGCGCGGGATCATGCCGAGGCCGACGGCGAGCCGGTCGGCCCCGCGCGTCACCACCGCCAGCGCGCAGGCCTGCTTGCCGAGGACCGCGGCCGCGGTCAGCGCGGCGGCCAGGAGCACGGAGCCGCCGCCGAGGGCGGCGAGGTCGACGCGGAGCCCCATGCGCACGAAGAAGATGGGGACGAGGAAGACGGCGAGCGGCGAGAGGTGGTCCTCCACCCGCTGCTCGTCGCCGAGCAGCGCCTGAAAGGGCACGCCCTCGAGGACCAGGCCGGCGGCGAAGGCGCCCACGATGGGGGCGAGGTCGACCGCGGCGGCCGCCCATGCGAGCGCGAAGCAGGTGACCAGGGCGAGGGTGAAGATGACCCCCTTGCCGCGCAGCCGCGCCGCCTGGCGGAAGAGCCGCGGCGCCGCCCACCGGCCGAGCACCAGCGCGCCGACGATGAAGGCGACCGCCTTGGCGCTCACCAGGGCGGCGCTGGCCCAGGCCGCGGGGCCGCCCGCGCCGCCGGCGCCGGCCAGGCCGGCCATGACGGCCAGCACCAGCAGGCCGAGCACGTCGTCGATCACCGCCGCCCCGAGGATGATCTGCCCCTCCGGCGAGCCGATGCGGCCGAGGTCGCGCAGCACGCGGGCGGTGATCCCCACGCTCGTGGCCGAGAGCGACGCGCCGAGGAAGAGGTGGGCCAGGGGGTGGGCGCCCGGGAGGAGCCAGGCGCCCACGGCCCAGCCGAGCGCCATCGGGACGGCGACGCCGATGCAGGCGACGAGCAGGGCCGAGACGCCCACCTTCATCATGTCGGCGAGCCGCGTCGAGAGCCCCACCTCGAAGAGGAGGAGGATGACGCCGAGCTCGGCGAGCGCGTCGACGACGCCGTCGGCCTTGATGACGTCGAGCCCGTGGAGGCCGGCGAGCGGCAGGGCGCCGAGCGCGATGCCGGCGAGCAGCTCGCCCAGCACCGCCGGCTGGCCGATCCGCTCGGCCACGTGGCCGCCGAGCTTGGCGGCGGACAGGAGGACGACGAGGGCGACGAGCAGGCTGGTGATCATGGCGTCTCCGGGGGAGGGCGGTGACCGTGCATCTTGCAAGCTGCGGTCCGGTCGCTCGAGCCGCGCGAGCGTGGGCCGAGCGGGCGAGACGCCCGCCCGCCAGGCAGCCGCCGCCTTCGATCCGGGCAGGCCGGGCGCATCGATCGGGGCCGGCGGCGCTCCCGCTGCCTTCGCGGGGGACGAGCGGCCGGGCGTGCGCCTTGCAGCGCCTCCTTGCCGGACCGTCACCCACCGCGGAGGAGCCAGTGACCCGGATCGAAGCGATCATCCAGCCCCACAAGGTGGAGGAGGTGAAGCGCGCCCTCGCCGAGCTCGGCCTCACCGGCCTGACCGCCTGCGAGGTGAAGGGGCACGGGCGCCAGCGCGGCCACGCCGAGGTCTACCGGGGCGGCGAGTACGAGGTCGACCTCGTGCCCAAGGTGAAGCTCGAGCTGGTGGTGCCGACGCCCTTCGTGCCGCGCCTCCTCGACGCCCTGGAGCGCGCCGCCCGCGGCGGCCGGATCGGCGACGGGAAGATCTTCGCCACCCCGGTGGTCGAGGCGGTGCGGATCCGGACCGGCGAGCGGGGCGAGGGGGCGCTCTGACGGCGCCGTGACGCGCCTCAGCGCGCCGCGGCGGCCAGGTCGAGCCGCATCAGCGACTCCGGGTCGACCCAGAGGCCGTCCACCTTGGCGCCCCAGTGCAGGTGGGGGCCGGTGGAGCGGCCGGTCGAGCCGACGAGGCCGATCTTCTGGCCGCGCCGCACCTTGTCGCCCGGCTTCACCAGCATGCGCGAGAGGTGCAGGTAGGCGGTGTAGACGCCGGCCCCGTGCCACAGGATGACGGTCTTCCCGGACATGTAGCAGTCGCGCGCCAGCGCCACGACGCCGTCGTTGGAGGCCTCGACCGGCGCGCCGGCCGGCGCCGAGAGGTCGAGCCCGTAGTGCACGCCCGAGGTCTTGCCGTTGTAGACGCGCTGGTCGCCGTAGCGGCCGGTCCGCTCGGCGTCGCGCGGCAGGGCGAAGGGGGCGGCGAAGCCCGGCGGTCCGAAGGGCTGGGCGTAGGCCCTGCCGAGCGCCACCTGGTCGCGCGCGATGCGCGCCTTGGCCCAGGCGGGCGGCTCGAGGAAGCGCGGCGGGACGTCGAGCGTGGTGGAGCGGAAGCTGGCCGGCAGGATCTCGAGCGCCGCCGCCACCGCGGCGCCGCCGTCGGAGAGCGCGAGCGGCGCCGGCCCCGGCTCGACCTCGGTCGGCAGCGGCGCCAGCGCCTGGAAGAGGCCGCCGGGCGCGCGGAAGAAGTGGAGCGGGCGGCCGGCGAGCGTGCCCTCGGGCGCGGCGGCGCCGCGGACGGTGAGGAGCACGGCGTCGCCCGGGCGCGCCTGCGCGGGGGCGACGTCGGCGGCGGCCGAGAGGAGGAGCGCGGCGAGGAGGGCGGCGGGCAGGGGCTACTCCGGCAGCCCCAGCTCGCGCCGCAGCGACTCGACGAGGCGGAAGTACTCGCTGCGGCCGTAGGGGCGGTTGAGGATGTGGAAGTCCTTCTTGGCGAGGCCGACGCAGCCGAAGCAGTAGGTGCAGTCGGAGCAGCCGCGCGAGAGGACGAGGTAGCTCGAGCGGGCGCAGTTCTCGCACCGCTCGCAGTAGGCGCAGTCGTGGCACCCCTGGCAGTCGGCGCAGTGGGTGAGGTGCGAGGAGGAGCGGCAGCCGGTGCAGTGGGTGCAGCGGTGGCACTCCTCGCAGTCCGTGCAGAACATGCAGGAGACGCAGGCCCGGCAGCCCTCGCAGCGGACGGAGCCGGGGTTGTCGGCCTCCCCCTCGTAGTCGCGCAGCAGCCGCGCCAGCGCCGCGTCGAACTCGCGGCGTGAGAGCCCGGAGAGATCCTCCCGCTCCCCCACCGGGGCAGCGTTTCTCGAAGACCTCTCCCTCTCCCCCACCGGGGGAGAGGGCCGGGGTGAGGGGGCGCGCTCGACGGGAGAAGCGGGCCGGGGTGAGGCGGCAGCGCGCTCGGGAGGAGCGGGGCGCGCCGGAGCCGAGCGCGGCGCGACGACGGCGCGCCTCGTCGGGAGGCGCGGCGGTGCGGGAGGTGCGGGCGGCGCCCGGTGCGCGTCGGCCATGTGGCGCATCGTGCCCGAGGATCCGCGGGGAAGAAAGTCTGCGCGGGCGAAGGAAGGCTACGCGCCGCCCGGCCGGCGCAGGCTGCAGCCCCGGCAGACCGGGTGCTCCTCGTACCCGGCCGCGAGCGCCCGCAGCGGCTCGCCCCGCCAGAGCTCGTCGAGCGGCGTCGCCGCGGCGTTGCCGAGGTCGCCGAGCTCACCGCGCCAGGCGGCCGGGTGCGGGCAGGGGGCGAGCCGGCCGTCCGGCAGGAGCCAGGCCTCGCGGCCGACGAAGGGGCACGGGCCGAGCGGCGCCGGCGCCGCCGGGTCGGGGGCGAGGTCGGCGGCGTTCTCGACCTCGAGCGGCGCCCCGGCGGTCGTCCTGAGGCCGGCCGCGGCGGCGCGCACCTGGGCGGCGGTCGCGTTCCAGCGGGCCAGCCCCTCGGCGCTCCTCGTGAGCGCCCGCGGGAGGAGCGCCGGCGTCCGCGGCTGCAGCTGGTTCAGCTTCACGCGGTCGACGCCGAGCGCCGCCGCGAGCCGGACGACGGCCGGGAGCTCCTCCACGTTGCCGGCCTGGACGGTCACCTGGAAGGAGAGCCGGCCGCGCACGCCGGTGCGGGCGGCGGCGTCGTCGCGGGCGGCGGCCACCTCGCGCACGCCGCGCACCGCCGCCTCGAAGTCGAGCCCCGGCATGATCGCCTCGGCGGTCCGGGCGGTGGCGCCGTTCCAGGAGACCTTCACGTCGCTCGCCACCGGGTAGAGCCGCTCGCCCCAGGCGCGCGGGCCGCGCCCGGGCCAGGTGCCGTTGGTCGTCACGTTGAGCCGCAGCCCGGCCCCGGCGCAGGCGTCGACGAGCGCGTCGAGGCCGGCCCAGAGGAGCGGCTCGCCCATGGTCGAGGGGATGACCTCGCGCAGCGCGCCGCCGCGGAGCCGGCCGAGGGCCGCGAGGGCGAGCGCCGGATCCATGCGGCGGGGCGGGGCGGGGCGGGGGCCGGCCGCGGCGCGCGCCTGCCCGCACTCGCACATGTCGCAGGCGAGGTTGCAGTCGTCCGGGTCGGTGACGAGGGTGAGGCGCCAGGGCCCGGCGGTGGCGGGGACGCGCGTTGACAACCGATCCGTTGTAACGGAAAAGTCTCCATTCATGAAGAGCGTGCGCGAGAACGGGACCAGGAAGCCGAAGGGGCGGGGGGCCGCCGCCGAGCCGAAGCCGTCGCCGCCCGAGCCCCGCGAGACCTCGCCGGTCGGCTCCGACCTGACGCCGGTGGTCGGCGCCAACCTGCGCCGGCTGCGCAACCAGCGCGGCCTCTCGCTCGAGAAGCTCTCCAAGGCCTCCGGCGTGTCGCGCGCCATGCTCGGCCAGATCGAGCTCGGCCAGAGCGCGCCCACCATCAACGTGCTCTGGAAGGTGGCGAGCGCGCTCGGCGTCCCCTTCTCCGGCCTCATCAGCGCCCGCTCGGAGGGCGGGCTGCACGTGCTGCGGGCCGAGCAGGCCAAGCTGCTCACCAGCCACGACGGCGCCTTCAGCTCGCGCGCCCTCTTCCCCTTCGACTCGCCGCGGCGGGTCGAGTTCTACCAGCTGACGCTCCGCCCGGGCGCCGTGGAGCGGGCCGACGCCCACAACCCGGGCACGGTGGAGAACCTGGTGGTGGCGCAGGGGGCGGTGGAGATCGAGGCGAGCGGGCGCAAGGAGCAGCTCGGCGCCGGCGACGCCA
The DNA here is from genome assembly GCA_035719085.1 of Anaeromyxobacteraceae bacterium. Lineage (GTDB taxonomy): Bacteria > Myxococcota > Myxococcia > Myxococcales > Anaeromyxobacteraceae > JADKCZ01. The sequence continues at coordinate 5,273 of DASTGK010000600.1, read as the reverse complement.
TCGTCTTCGAGGCCGACGCGCCGCACGTCTACCGCAACCGCTCGCCGGGCGAGACGGTGCTCTACCTGGTGATGACCTACGCCGACACGGTCGGCTAGGCACCGGGGCGGGGGCTCGACCCCCACCGCGCGTGACACCATCGTGGGACAGCGGGCGCGGGGAGCCGCGCCGGCGCCCGCGCTATGCTCTCGGGCGAGGCCCCGCGGCCTCGAGGGGGAGCGAGAGCGTGGCCATCCCGACCGGCGTGCTCGTGGTGCAGCGCGGCGTCGCCCCGCAGGCGACGGTCGACGAGGCCTGGCGCCTCTCCAAGGCGCGCGGCGTGCCGCTCCTCTCGCAGCTGCGCGCCATGGGCGTGGACGAGGGGCGGTTGGCCGCGATCCTGGCCGAGCAGCACGAGGTGCCGGGCGTCGACCTCTCCCGCTCGGCGGTCGACCTGGCGCTCCTCGACCTCGTGCCGCGCCAGGTGGCCGAGGGCGATCTCATCCTGCCGCTCTCCACCGAGGGCGGGCGGCTCCACCTCGCCACCGCGGCGCCGTTCGACGACCGGGTCCTCGCCGAGGTGCGCTTCGTCACCGGGCGCGAGGTCTCGCCCTACGTCGCCGTGCACGGCGCGCTCGGCGAGGCGGTGCGCCAGGCCTACGCCGCGCGCCAGCGGGGCGAGCCGGTCTGGCGCGGGGCCGCCGCCCCGAGGGACGGGGCGCCGGCGCTCGCCGCGGTGCTGGCCGGGCCGAAGGCGGCGCCCGAGGTCGAGGAGCTCCTGCCGATCGAGGCGCTCGGCGAGGGCGAGGCGCTCGACATCGAGGTGGGGGGCGCCACCGGCGAGGTGCTCCTCACCGTGCGGGCCGACGGCCGGCGCATCGTGCTCGTCGTCGACGACGAGCCGGAGATCCGGCAGCTGGTGCAGCGGGGGCTCGAGCACAAGGGCTTCGCGGTCGAGACCGCGGCCGACGGCGAGGAGGGGCTGCGCAAGGCCGAGGCGCTCCTCCCCGACCTGGTGCTCCTCGACGCCATGCTGCCCAAGGTGCACGGCTTCGAGGCCTGCCGGCGGCTCAAGGCCTCGCCGCGCACCCGGCACGTCCCGGTGGTGATGATGACCGCCATCTACCGGGGCTGGCGCTTCGCCCAGGACGCGCGCGAGGCGTACGGGGCGGAGGACTACGTGGAGAAGCCGTTCCGGTTCGACGACCTGGTGCCGCGGCTCGAGGCGGTGCTCGAGTCGACCGCCTCCCGCCCGCGCACCGGCGCCGCCGCGGCCGCGCCCCGGCTCGCCGAGGGCAAGGAGCTCCTGCTCGCCAACCGGCTGGCCGAGGCGCAGGCCGCCTTCGAGGCGGCGGTGCAGGCCGACCCCGGCTCGGCCGACGCCCACGCCCTCCTGGCGCGGACGCTGCGGGCCCGCGGCGACGCCTTCGGCGCGCTCACCGCCTTCGAGCGCGCCGCCGAGCTACGCCCCGGCCACCTCGGCGTGCTGCGCACGCTGGCGGCGCTCTACGAGGAGAAGGGCTTCCGGCGCAAGGCGACCGAGGCCCTGGAGCGCGCCCTCTCGGCCGCGCCCGACGAGGCCACCCGCGCGGCGCTGCGGCAGGACCTGCTGGCGCTGCTCGGGTAGCGCGGCCCCCTCGCCGTGCCCGCGAACCGGGCACCCCCCTGCCCGAGGGGCTCCCAGGCCGCGGGACGCCGCCGTGCGAAACGCACGGCCACCATTGCATCTTGCACGCGGCACGACGGCTGCACTCGCCTCCCCCGGTGAGCGACACGCTCGCGGCCCGGCGGCGCTGGGCGCCCGCACGGACCACACACCCCTTGGGAGAGAGAATGGCTGACCCGACGCTCGCAGATGTCGCAAAGACCCTGGCCGACACGCAGACGGCCCTGAACATCGTCTGGACCGTGCTCGCCGGGTCCCTGGTGATGTTCATGCAGGCCGGCTTCGCCCTCGTCGAGACGGGCCTGACGCGCAAGAAGAACGCCGCCCACACGATGGGGATGAACTTCTTCGTCTACGCCATCGGCATCATCGGCTTCTACTTCGTCGGCTTCGGCCTGCAGATGGGCGGCATGGGGCCGATGGCCACCTTCGGCAACGAGGAGATGCTGAAGGCCGGCTCCGAGTTCACCATCAGCCTCTTCGGCAAGGACTTCGGCCTCTTCGGCACGAGCGGCTTCGGCCTCTCGCCGGCCATCTTCACCCCGGCCGTGGCCACGATGTTCTTCTTCCAGATGGTGTTCATGGACACCACCTGCACCATCCCCACCGGCGCCCTGGCCGAGCGCTGGAAGTTCACGAGCTTCGTCCTCTTCTCCTTCGTCATCTCGACCATCATCTACCCGGTCTACGGCAACTGGGTCTGGGGCGGCGGCTGGCTGTCGCAGCTCGGCAAGAACTTCGGCCTGGGCCACGGCCACGTCGACTTCGCCGGCTCCTCGGTGGTGCACCTGACGGGCGGCGTGATGGCCATCGTGCTCGCCGAGATCCTCGGGCCCCGCATCGGCAAGTACTCGGCCGACGGCCGCATCAACCCGATCCCGCCTCACAACATCCCGCAGGTGATGACCGGCACCTTCATCCTGGCCTTCGGCTGGTTCGGCTTCAACGCCGGCTCGACGCTGGCCGGCACCGACGTCCAGCTCGCCGTGGCCGCCACCAACACCATGCTCGCCTCGGCCTCGGGCGCCTTCACCGCGTACCTCTACACCAAGGTGAAGTTCGGCAAGCCGGATCCCTCGTGGCTCGCCAACGGCATGCTGGCCGGCCTCGTCGCCATCACCGCCCCCTGCGCCTTCGTCGACGCCTGGGCGGCCCTCCTCATCGGCGCCATCTCCGGCGTGCTCGTGGTCGTGGCCGCCCTCTTCATCGACACGAAGCTCAAGATCGACGACCCGGTCGGCGCTGGCGCAGTCCACGGCGTCAATGGGGCCTGGGGCATCGTGGCCCTCGGCCTCTTCGCCAACGGCCGCTACGGCGACGGCTGGAACGGCGTGGAGGGCAAGGTGGCCGGCCTCTTCTACGGCAACGCCGGGCAGCTCGTGGCCGAGCTCATCGGCATCGCGGCCAACATCCTGTACGTGGCGCCGCTGGCCGCCCTGGCCTTCGTGGTCATCGGTAAGCTGGTCGGCAACCGCCCGACGGCCGAGGAGGAGATCGCCGGCCTCGACATCCCGGAGATGGGCGTCCTCGGCTACTCGGACGACGCCGGTCCGGCCCACGGCGCCGCGGTCCACGCGCCCGCGGCCGCCGTGGCGGCCCCGGTCCTGGCGCCGAGCGCCAAGTAGCGTCACCCCGGCCGCCGCCCCTCCGGCGGCGCGGGGAGGGTCGAGCGGCAGCGGGGTCTGCCGCGCGCGGGTGAGGCCGCCCGGGGATCGACGCGATCCCCGGGCGGCTTCTTGCGTCAGGGCGCCCTCAGCGCTCGCCGAGCCCGACCAGCTGCCGCAGCCGCGCCCCCAGCGTCGGCGCCCCGGCCGGCGGGGGGCCGGCGACGCGGAGCACCGCCACGCTCAGGTTGTCCGGCGTGCCGGCCCGGTTGGCGGCGTCCACCAGCGCGCGGCAGGCCTCGGCGGCCGTGCGCCCGGCGGTGAGCCGGTGCAGCGCCTCGTCGGCGAGCACGCCGTGCAGCCCGTCGCTGCAGGCGACGAGCAGGTCGCCGCCGCCCACCGGCTGCGTCAGCCGGTCGCGCGAGACGATCAGCTCGCGCCCCAGGCTGCGCGTCAGCACGCTCCGGCCCGGGTGGCCGAGGGCCTTCTCGGCCGAGAGCAGCTTCAGGCGGACCTTCTCCGCGGCCACGGTGTGGTCGCGGGTGAGCTGCGTCACCGCCCCGCCGCGCACCAGGTAGAGGCGCGAGTCGCCCACGTGCACCGCGGTGAGCGTGCCCTGCTCCACCACCGCCGCCGTGAGCGTGGTGGACATGCCGCGCAGCTCCGGCACGGCCACGCCCCGGTCGTAGAGCTCGATGTTGGCCTGCTGCACCGCCCGGTAGAGCCGCTGCCCGGCCGGCGCGCCGGCCGGCCCCTCCTGATAGGCGCGGAGCAGCACCTCGACCGCCATGGCGCTCGCCACCTCGCCCGCCTCGGCGAGCGAGACGCCGTCGGCCACCGCCACGAGCCCGCGCCCCTCGCCCTCGTCGAGCGCGGCGCAGGCGTCCTCGTTGTGGTCCCGCTCGGTCCCGACGTCGGTCAGGGCCGCCACCTCGACGCTCCAGCCGTCCATGCGATCTCCCGTGAGCTCCTGCATCCTGCAATCTTGCGGCGCGGCGGGGCGCGGCACTACGCTCCCGCGGTGACTCCACACCGGGCCCCGGCCACCTGATGCGCGATCCCGTCGTCGGCGAGAAGCTGGACCAGTACGAGCTCATCGACCTGCTGGCGCGCAGCGGGATGGCCTCCATCTTCAAGGCGCGCGACGGCTTCTCCGGCGCCACCGTGGCGCTCAAGATCCCGCACGTCCAGTTCGAGTCCGACGTGGTCTTCGCCCAGCGCTTCGAGCGCGAGGAGAAGATCATGCAGGGGCTCGATCACCCGGCCGTGGTGCGGGTGCTGAAGCCGCGCGACCGGAGCCGGATGTACCTCGCCATGGAGTTCGTGGAGGGGCGCTCGCTCCGCGCCATGATGCAGGGCAAGCCGCTCCCCACCGAGCAGGCGCTCGACCTCGGCAAGCAGGTGGCCCGGGCGCTCGTCTACCTCGAGTCGAAGGGCGTGGTGCACCGCGACCTCAAGCCGGAGAACGTCATCGTCCAGCCGGACGGGACGGTGAAGATCCTCGACTTCGGCATCGCCATGGCCGAGACCTCGCGCCGCCTCACCTGGGGGGCGCTCTCCAACGCCATCGGCACGCCCGACTACATGGCGCCGGAGCAGATCCGCGGCCGCCGTGGCGACGCGCGCACCGACGTCTACGCGCTCGGGATGCTGCTCTACGAGATGCTGACCGGCGAGCTGCCCTGGGAGGGCTCGAACCCGGCGGCGCTCCTGCGCGCCAAGGCAAACGACGAGCCCCGCCTCCCGAGCTGGCACGTGCCCGGCTTCGACCCGTCGCTCGAGGCCATCATCATGAAGGCCATCGACCGGGAGCCGCGCTTCCGCTACGGCGGCGCCGCCGAGCTGCTGCGCGACCTCGAGGACCCCGCCGCCGTGGCGGCCCACGACCCCGAGGTGGGGCAGCGCCGCCGCCTGGCGCTGAAGCGCGCCCGGCGCCGCGTCGTGGCGGCGGTGGCCGTGGCCGCCGCCCTGGCCGGCCTGCTGGCGCTCGTCTGGCTCTCCGGGTCCGGGGGGCGCGCCCCCGC
>DASTGK010000599.1:0-5060 GCA_035719085.1 Anaeromyxobacteraceae bacterium | reverse complement strand
GCACGGGCCGGACCGCGGCGGGCGCAGGTGGCCGCGGAGCGGCAGGTGCCGCCGCCGGAACGGCCTTCACCGGGGCCGGAGCGGGCGCCGAAGGTGCGGCCGCGAGCAGCCGCTCGACGGCGGGCATCACCGTGGCGGCCTGGCCGTCCCACGGCACCGCCTCGACGCCGAGCGGGCCGAGGTGGAGCGCCGCCGCCTCCATGCCGCGCGGCAGGGCGGCGACGATGCGCAGCCCCGCCTCCTCGCGCCGCAGCTGGCGCAGCACCGGCAGCCAGCGCGCGTCGTACTCGAGCACCAGGATCCCGGTGCAGCCCTGGCAGAGCGCCTGCGCCTGCGCCGGGTCGGCGGCGACGCGCGGGCGCGCGGCCGCGCGCTCGGTGAGCGGGGCGAAGAGCGCGAGGGCGAAGGCCTTCGAGCCGGCGACGACGGCATCGGTTGGAGCGTAGGGCATCGGGCGCGTCCTCCCTCAGGCGCGCAGCGAGAATCTACGTTGCCCCCGCCGGGACTATCCATCCCTTGGCCCAACCACGCTGACCCGCGGTCATGTGACGCTCCGTGGGCGCAGCCCGGCGCCCCGGCCGCCGTTGACACGCCCATCCGCCCGCCGTAGCCTCGCTGCTTCCCCCCTCTCGGATTCCCGAGCGCCGTATCCCCCGCCAGGCCCGCGCGATCGCTCCGCGGCCGGCCGCCACTCCCCGGATCGCCCCATGCCCGCCGCCTCGCCCGCCACCGCCACCGCCGCCACGGCCTCCATCACCGATCTCAAGCACAAGAAGGTGGCCGAGCTCGCCGAGATGGCGCGCGCACTCCAGATCGACGGGGCCGGCAACCTGAAGAAGCAGGACCTGATCTTCGCCATCCTCCAGGCCCAGTCGAAGGCGGCCGAGGAGAAGAAGGAGGAGATGGAGGTCGGCGGCGAGGGGACGCTCGAGGTGCTGCCGGACGGCTTCGGCTTCCTGCGCAGCCCCGACTTCAGCTACCTGGCCGGGCCGGACGACATCTACGTCTCCCCCTCGCAGATCCGCCGCTTCAACCTGCGCACCGGCGACACCGTCCGCGGCACCGTGCGCCAGCCCAAGGACGGCGAGCGCTACTTCGCCCTGCTCAAGGTCGACTCGATCAACGGCGCGCCGCCCGAGGAGAGCCAGGACAAGGTCCTCTTCGACAACCTGACGCCGCTCTACCCGACCGAGCGGCTGCGGCTGGAGCACGAGCCGAACGAGATGACCACCCGCGTGGTGGACCTCTTCTCGCCCATCGGCAAGGGGCAGCGCTGCCTCATCGTCTCGCCGCCGCGCGCCGGCAAGACGGTGCTGCTGCAGAACATGGCCCACGCCATCACCACCAACCACCCCGAGTGCACCCTCATCGTGCTGCTCATCGACGAGCGGCCCGAGGAGGTGACCGACATGGAGCGGACGGTGAAGGGCGAGGTGGTGGCCTCCACCTTCGACGAGCCGGCCACCCGCCACGTGCAGGTGGCCGAGATGGTCATCGAGAAGGCGCGGCGCCTCGTCGAGCACAAGAAGGACGTGGTCATCCTGCTCGACTCGATCACCCGCCTGGCGCGCGCCTACAACTCGACGGTGCCGCCCTCGGGCAAGATCCTCTCCGGCGGCGTCGACTCGAACGCGCTGCACAAGCCGAAGCGCTTCTTCGGCGCGGCCCGCAACATCGAGGAGGGCGGCTCGCTCACCATCATCGGCACGGCGCTCGTCGACACCGGCAGCCGCATGGACGAGGTGATCTTCGAGGAGTTCAAGGGGACCGGGAACTCCGAGATCGTGCTCGACCGCAAGCTGATGGAGAAGCGCATCTTCCCCTGCATGGACATCGGCAAGAGCGGCACGCGCAAGGAGGAGCTGCTCCTGCCGGCCGACTGGCTCTCCAAGATCTACATCCTGCGCCAGACCATCCTGAACGGGCTCGACAACGTCGAGGCCATGAAGTTCATCCTCGACAAGTTCCGCCAGGTGAAGTGCCACGACGAGTTCTTCAAGATGATGGTCGGGGGCGGCAAGTAGCCCCGGCTTGACGCAACCCCTCGATCCGACTAGATCCCGCCGTTCCCACAGCGGGGCCCGGACCACGGCGCCATGCCGGCGCGGTGCAAGCGGCCCGAACGAGGACGTCATGAAGGAAGGCATCCACCCCGACTACAAGCCGACCAAGGTGCTCTGCGCCTGCGGCAACGAGATCGTCACGCGCTCGGTGCGCGGCGACTTCCACATCGAGATCTGCTCCGCCTGCCACCCGTTCTTCACCGGCAAGCAGAAGATCATGGACACCGCCGGCCGCATCGAGAAGTTCAAGAACCGGTACGGCGCGACGCCGGCGACCGAGGCGCCCAAGAAGGCCGCCGCCGCCCCGGCCCCGGCCGCCAAGAAGGCCGAGGCGCCCAAGGAGAACCGGGCCGCCAAGCGCGCCAAGGTGAACGCCGGCAAGCCGAAGAAGGTCGAGGCCGCCCCCGAGGCCGCCGAGGCCCCCGCCGCCGAGCCGAAGGCCGAGTAGCCAGCCTCGCCGCTGCGGAGTCACGGGACGGCGCCCTCGCGGGCGCCGTTTCCTTTTTCCGGGTCAGAACCCCAGCGTCAGGCTGGCGAGCGCGCCGCCCTCGAGCGGGGTGACGCCGAGCCGCGCCGTGGTCCCGCGGTAGCGCGCGTAGCGCCCCGGGTCGTCGCCGGCGACGAAGAGCCAGGCCGCCGCCGCCGCGCCGGCCCCGCCCACCCCCGCCGCCACCCACGAGAGCGACTGGCGCTGCGACACCCTGCTGCGGAGCGACCGGGCCTGCGCCCGGTAGTCGACGCCGGTGACCGGGTCGACCTCGACGCCGTCGGCGAGCTTGCGCCGCGCGAAGAGGAAGGTGCCGGGGGTGGACTCGGTGCCGTAGAGCCGGTTGGCGTCGGCCTGCAGGAGCACCGCGCCCACGGCGCCGGCCACCGCCACGCCGGTCGAGATCCAGGCGCCGAGCCGCAGCTTCCCCTGCCGCGCCTCGTAGTCGCGGATGAAGTCGGGGCTCGGCACGAGCGTCACCCGCTCCTCGGCGAGCCGCCCCGGCTGCACCTGCACCTCCCGCTGGAAGGCGACGAACCCCTCCTTCTCGACGAGGAGGAGGTGCGGCCCGGCGGCCACGGCGAGCTGGCCCGGCAGCGGCGTCGTCCCGCGCACCTGGTCGTCCACCTTCACCACGGCGCCGGCCTCGCTCGAGGCCACCACCAGCGAGCCGGAGCGGGCCGCGAGGAGCCTCGCGACCAGCCGCTGCGCCGCGCGCCCGGCCTTGCCCATGAGGTCGGCCTCGGAGCGGCCGGTCTCGATGACCGAGCCCTCGCGCTGCCCGCTGCGGACGGCGGAGAGCGTCAGCTCGAGGGTGAAGGTCTCGGGCGTGCCGCCGCCGGCGGCGAGCCGGCTCACCTTGCCGGAGACCAGCCAGTCGACGCCGAGCGCGCCGCCGATCTCGGCGAGGCAGCTCGCCTCGGCGCAGCCGAGCATCTGGCGCTGCTTCTCGAAGGCCAGCAGGTCGCGGATGGCGTCGCTCGTCACCACCTTGAAGACGCCGAGCCGGTCGAGCTCGCTCGCCACCACGCCGCCCGCGGCGCTGGCCAGCTCGTGCGACGCGCCGTTGGCGCCGAGGTCGAGGACCGCCAGCTTGGTGCGCGGCTCGGCGGGCCCGGCGGCGGCTGGCGCGGCGGCGAGGAGGGCCAGGAGGGCGGCGATCGGCATCGGCGCATGATAGCGCACCGGCTTGACCGCCCCCCCGGCCCGTCGCAAGGTCGGCGCATGGCCGCCTCCGCCGGACGCCCGGACCGCCCCTCGCGGCAGGGGCTGCTCGAGCTCCTCCTCCTCACCGCCTTCCTGGTGCTGGCCGCCGCCGGCGTCCTCGCCGTCTTCGGCCCCGAGGTGCGCGAGGCGCTCGGCGCCCGCCCGGCCCCGCCCGCGCCCGCCGCGCCGAGGAGCCCGTGACCGCGGTGTATGCTGCGCCGGTGCCGCCCCTCGTCCTCATCGTCGACGACGAGCGCCCCAACCTCGAGTCGCTGGAGAAGATCTTCGCGCGCGAGGGGTGGCGCGTCGCCCTGGCCGCCTCCGGCGCCGAGGCGCTCGAGGCCCTGCGGCGCGAGCGGCCGGCGGTGGTGGTCACCGACCTCATGATGCCGGGCATGGGCGGCGACTCGCTGCTCCGCGCCGTCAAGGCCATCGCGCCGGAGACCGAGGTGGTGCTCATGACGGCCCACGGCACCGTCGAGTCGGCGGTGGCCGCGATGAAGGACGGCGCCTACGACTTCATCACCAAGCCGCTGAAGCGCCAGGCGGTGGTGAAGAGCGTGCGCCAGGCGCTGGAGAAGGCCTCGCTCGTGGCCGAGAACCGCGCCCTCCGGGCCCGCCTGGCGGAGCTGGCGCCGGGCGGCGAGGGCGGGCTCCTCGGCGCCGCGCCGGCCTTCCGCGCCGTCCTCGAGACGCTGCGCCAGGCGGCGCCCGCCAGCGCCTCGGTGCTGCTCGTCGGCGAGAGCGGCACCGGCAAGGAGCTGGCCGCGCGGCTGGTGCACGACCTCTCCGGCCGCGCCGCCGGCCCCTTCGTCCCCATCAACTGCGCCGCCATCCCCGAGTCGATCCTGGAGTCGGAGCTCTTCGGCTACGAGAAGGGCGCCTTCACCGGCGCGGTCGGCCGCAAGGAGGGGCGCTTCGAGCGGGCCGACGGCGGCACGCTCTTCCTCGACGAGGTGGGCGAGATGTCGCCGGCCGTGCAGGTGAAGCTGCTCCGGGTGCTGCAGGACGGGGTGGTGGACCGGCTCGGCGGCACCGCCCCGGTGCGGGTGGACGTGCGGGTGGTGGCGGCCACCAACAAGGACCTGGCCGCCGAGGTGAAGGCGGGGCGCTTCCGCGAGGACCTCTTCTACCGGCTCGACGTGGTGGCGGTGCGCCTGCCGCCGCTCCGCGAGCGGCGCGAGGACGTGGCGCTGCTGGCCGCGGCCTTCCTGCGCCGCTTCGCCGAGAAGAACGGCAAGCGGGCCACCGGCTTCACCCCGGCCGCGCTGGCCGCGCTGGAGGCCGCCCCCTGGCCCGGCAAC
>DASTGK010000598.1:0-6351 GCA_035719085.1 Anaeromyxobacteraceae bacterium | reverse complement strand
GCCTGGTCGTGGTCGGCCTGGCCGCGCCGCACCTCGTCTACCCGGTCTTCGCCATGAACGTCCTGGCGCTCGCCCTCTTCGCGAGCGCCTTCAACCTGCTGCTCGGCTACGCCGGGCTCCTCTCCTTCGGCCACGCCGCCTTCCTGGGCGCCGCGGCCTACGCCTGCGGCCTCGTGACCCGCGACCTCGGCTGGCCCACCGAGCTCGGCCTCCTGGCCGGCACCGCGGTGGCGGCGGCGCTCGGCTGGCTCTTCGGCGCGCTCGCCATCCGGCGCTCCGGCATCTACTTCGCGATGATCACGCTCGGCTTCGCCCAGCTCGTCTACTTCCTGGCGGTGCAGGCGCCGTGGACCGGCGGCGAGGACGGCTTCCAGGGCATCCCGCGCGGCCGGCTGCTCGGGCTGGTGGACCTCGACGCCCCCATGGCGATGTACCACTTCGTCTACGCCGTCTTCCTCGGCGGCTTCTGGCTCATCCACCGGACCATCGACTCGCCCTTCGGCCACGTCCTGCGGGCCATCCGCGAGAACGAGCCGCGCGCCCTCTCGCTCGGCTACGACGTGGACCGCTACAAGCTGCAGGCCTTCGTCATCTCGGCCGCCCTGTCCGGCCTGGCCGGCTCGCTGCGCGCGCTGGTGAACCAGTTCGCGGCGCTGCCGGACCTGCACTGGCACACCTCCGGCGCGGTGGTGCTCATGACGCTGCTCGGCGGCATGGGGACCGTCATGGGCCCGTCGGTCGGGGCGCTGCTCGTCGCCTCGCTGGAGAACTTCCTCGCCGGCGTCGGCTCCTGGGTCACCGTCATCACCGGCGGCGTCTTCGTGCTCTGCGTCATCGCCTTCCGGCGCGGCATCGTCGGCGAGGTGAGGGCGCTCGTGAAGCGGTCCTTCTGAAGAACCTTTCGAAAGCAACTTGTGAGCGCCGGGCCGCCGGCCGGCGATCCCCGTGAATTTCCAGGGGCGGCCGGCTGGCGCGCCCCTTGCGAAGCGCCAGCCTCGGCGAGCCGGGCGTCGAGCCCGGGACGTCGCCGCGGCCGGGCCCCTTCGGCCCGCGCCGACACCGCCGCCGAGCGCGGCCAAGGAACGAGGGTCGTCGGATGATGGGTCTCAGGATGCCGGAGCTGCTGATCATCGGGTTCGTCGTCGTGCTGCTCTTCGGCACCGACAAGCTGCCGGGGCTCGGGGCGGGGCTCGGGAAGGGGATCCGGAGCTTCAAGAAGGCGATGTCGGGCGAGGGTGAGGAGGCCGCCGCCCAGGAGCCGCCGGCCGACAAGCCGAAGGCCTGAGATCGGGGTCCCGCGTCGCGGGGGTCCCACGTCCCGGGGCTTGCTGGTGCAGGCCCCTTTGTGGGCGTCTTCCTCCGGAGCCAAGCTCCGGAGGCGCCTTGCACCCCACCGTCGATGCCCCCCCCGCCCGCCGCGCCGCCGCGCGGCTCGCCCTCGCCGCCGCCGTCCTCCTCGCCGCGCTCCCCGGCTGCGGCCCGAAGGACTGGTACTACCACTTCAACTGCCACGGCGACCCGGAGTGCCTGGCCACCAACCCCATCGGCCAGCCGTACGGCGACCTGAACGAAGGTCCGCGGCAGGGGGACTGCACCGCGCTGCAGGAGTTCTCCCGCCGCTTCTGGAGCGCGCCGGCGGTCGACTGGTGCGACCAGAGCCCGTCCGGCGCCGCCGGCACGACGACGGGCGGCGGTGGCGGAGGAGGAGGCGGGGGTGGCGGCAGCCCTCCTGGCCCGCCGACCATCTCGTACTACACGCCGGGGGGCGCGCCCGGCACGACCATCGCCGTCACCGGCAGCAACTTCCCCACCACGGCGGCGGGGCTCACCGTCACCATCTGCGGCGTCACCGCCACGGTGAGCTCGCTCACCACCGACGCGAGCTTCTACGGCTCGGCGGTCGTCGTCGTGCCGCTCGTCGCGGCCGGCACCTGCGATCTCACCGTCACGACCGCGAAGGGCTCGGCGACGCAGCCGGGCTTCCCGGTCGGCAACCTCCACCAGCCGTTCGCCCTCGTGGTGGACGCGAGCGCCGTCTACTGGACCGAGCGCGAGTCGGGCGGCAGCGTGAAGAAGGTGCCGCTCGCGGGCGGGGCGGTGACGACGCTCGCCACCGGCCTCGACCAGCCGGCCTGGCTCGCCCAGGACGCCACCGCCCTCTACTGGTCCGAGCGGACCGCCGTCCGCAAGGTGGCCAAGGCGGGCGGGGCGGTGACGACGCTGGTGGCGGCCGCCGGGTACCCGGAGGCGGTGGCCGTGCAGGGCGGGAACGTCTACTACACCGATCAATTCCAGACGACCGTGACCCGCGTCCCGGTCGCGGGCGGCACGCCGGCGACGGTGGTGAGCGACTGCGGGCAGGCCGTGGCGCTCGCGGCCAACGCGACCTCGCTCTTCTACTTCGCGTCGACGGGCCACCTCGTCCGGGCGCCCATCGGTGGCGGCGCGTCGGTGCAGCTCTCGACCGCCCTGGACGCCGGCGTGGGGCTGGCTCTCGACGCCGCCTCCGTTTACTGGGGGTACGGCTCGCTCCACCGGACCGCGCTCGACGGCTCGACCGACGCCGCCTTCCCCAGCGCGGTCTCCAACGTCGAGGCGTTCGAGGTGGACGCGACCAACCTCTACTTCCTGCACGGCACGAGCGGCGGCACCGCCGTGGGCGTCCAGCCGCTGGCCGGCGGGGCCTGGACCGACCTCGTCTCCGGCCCGGCCGCCGGCAGCACGCTCCATCTGGCCTCGGACGCCGCGAGCCTCTACTGGACCGACGCCGGCCTGCCCGGCGTCAAGAAGGCGGCCAAGGCGACCGGCGCGGTGACGGTGCTGGCGACGAGCCCGAACCTGCCGTGAGGGTGGCTCCCTCTCTCAGGGCGCCCGTAGTGACCACGTAGCGGGTCGCGATCCCGAGCGCCGGCGCCGTCTGCCCAGACGCGGCCTGCTCGGATAAAGGACGTCCGCTCCCCGCGGAGGCGGACCGTTCTGCTTCACGGACCGTCGAGCGACATTCGGTCGCAGGCGGGCGTCACGGCGGAGTGAGACGAAGTCGCCGGAGCCGCGCAAGTGCGCGCACCGGCGAGCCTCTCGTGTCGCCCTGGATCGCTGGCGGCGAGCCATCCCCAGTCTGCGGAAACCCACCAGTCCGCACGAATGGTTGGCCATCGACGTCACAGTTCGCGGCGCGGGCCCACATCTACGCAGGGGGTGCGTATGAAACTCACATTGTCGGATGGAATGAGAATGCTCCTGTGTCTCACGATCCTGCTCCCGGCGGCACCGGTGCTCGCGGTGAGCGGGGCGGCCTACACGACGTTCAACGCTCACGTGGACGGTGCGAGCAAGGACGTCTGCAAGAACAGCGCGATCAACTGCAACATCTACGGCGCCAAGGAGTACGTCTGGCTGAACGGAGGTCCCACCGCGAACGGGCTCGGCCCCGACGGCCAGTACTTCTTCGCCGTGCTGATGCCGGGCGGCCAGTCGAACCCGAACGACGGCGGCGCCAAGAACCTCTCCGACGACTACGACGCCTACACCAACCGGACCTTCACGGTCGCGAGCGGCGAGGTGAGCGCCTACTCCGGGACGCACTGGCTCGACGACGGCAAGAGCGGCCCGAAGCCCAACGGGCGGGTCCCCTACATCCGCCTCTTCCCGTACGCCGACACGACCAACCCGGGCGGCGTCTACATCCTGGCGATCTGCTCGCTCGAGCGCGGCTATCCGGTCGACCCCCGCGACTGCAAGTACGACGCGTTCAAGGTCAAGAAGGGGAAGATCGAGTCCTCGTTCTACCTGGGCGGGATGAAGTTCGAGGACCGGTACGCAGACGGGGTGAAGGACCTCGGCGACCCGGGCCTGGCGGGGTGGACGATCGTCATCTCCGGCTCCGGTCCGGACGGCCTGCCGTTCCACGCCGAGGTGGTGACCGACGAGCTCGGCTACTGGGAGTACTGGTCCCCGATCTACACGCTCACCGGGGGGCAGGTCCCGCTCGACGTCGTCGCGACGGTCTGCGAGGTGCTGCAGGCGGGCTGGACGCAGTCCTCCCCGGGCGGCGATGGCTGCCGTGACCTCACGCTCTCGGGCGAGGGCTTCGCCTCCGCCCTGGACGTGGACTTCGGGAACTGGAGGCCCGTCGGCGTGACCGCGTGCAAGGCGCGGGACCTCGACGGCAAGCCGGGCGGGGCGACGGTGCCGGTGGCCGGCTGGCCGGTGTCGCTGACCCGCGGCGGCGTGGTCGTCGACACGCAGCTCACCGGCGCGGACGGCTGCTACGCCTGGACGGGCCTGACGCCCGGCTTCACCTACGACGTGCACGAGGGGAACAAGGCCGGGTGGATGGCGCTCGGCGGCGTCGACTTCGTCTTCGACCGGGCGGTGTCGGGCGGCGCCTACGCCCACACCTTCGTCAACGCGCCGCTCCAGGGCTGCACGCCGGGCTTCTGGCAAGGCGGCAACGACTTCGGCACGGCGGGCGGCAAGTGGCTGTGGAACGAGGACGCCGATCCGCAGTGGCTCGCCTCGGGCGGGACCCCGAACAACCCGTACATCTGGACGACCGGCTTCTGCGCGTTCTTCGGCGGCTGCGCGGGGACCGAGACCATGTGGTACTTCGTCAACCCCGACGGCTGGGTCGTCAATGACGACTTCCACAAGGCGGCGCGGTCGCTGGTCGCGGCCTACCTCAACGCCTCGTGGGGCATGGCCTACCCCTACGCGACGGGCCAGCTGGAGACGATGTGGGCCAGCGCCGTCGCCTCGGGCGACCTCCTGGCGCTGCACGTCCTCCTCGACGCCGCGAACAACGCCTACGGGCGCACGGAGGGCGGGCCGGCCTGCCCGATCAGCGCGAGCATGCCGTGACGGCCTGACGCCCCGGTGCGGGGAGGGACGCGGCTGCGCGCCGAGCCCTCCCCGCCGACGGGCCGGACCCGCGCCATCGGCCCAGTTCGACGGTGAGGCCGGGCCACGATCGGGTAGACTCGCGCGCGCGTGGGGTCGCGACGAGCCGCCAGCAAGAGCCAGGGGTCGAAGTCCGCCGCCACCGGGGCGGCCGAGCGCCGCCGCGGCGTCCGGTTCGCCGTCATGCTGCGCGTCGACTACGAGGCCGGCGGGCGCGGCACCTTCAGCTTCTCCTCCAACCTGAGCACGGCCGGCGTCCAGCTCCGCGGCGCCACCCGGCTGGCGGTCGGCGACGAGCTCCCCGTCGCGCTCCACCTCAAGACCGAGCGGCAGCCGGTCCGGCTCCAGGCGGTGGTGCGCCACGTCTCGGGCGGCGCCGGCGGCGGGGCGGGGCTGGAGTTCCTGCCCGGCCAGGCCGAGGCCGTCGAGGCGATCGGCCGCTTCATCGACGAGGAGCTGATCGGGAAGCTCGAGGCGAGCCTCGCCCGCTCGCTCACCAGCACCCCGAGCGTCGTCCTCCTCGCCGGCCACTACGTGCAGGTCGGGCGGGTGGACGACGCCGTCGACCTCTACCGGCGCGCCCTCGAGGCGACGCCGGCGGCGACCGCGCTCCACGAGGGGCTGGGCGCGCTCCTCCTCGCGCGCCTGCGGGAGGGAGCGGGCGGCCCCGGCGCGCTCGCGGAGCTCGAGGCGCTCCTCGCCGAGGGGCAGGCGGTGGCCGATGGCCCGGCGCTGCGCGCGCTGCAGAAGGGCGCCGCCGAGCAGCGCAAGGCGCTCGAGCGGGCCGACCGCGAGCGGGCCGAGCAGGCGGAGGCCCAGCGCAAGCTGGAGGAGAGGCAGCGCGAGCAGGCGGAGAAGCAGCGCGAGCAGAAGCTCCGCGCCGCGCTCGCGCGCGAGGCGCAGGCGCAGGCCGACAAGGAGCTGGCGGCCCGCCGCCGCGAGCTGGAGCGGGAGCTGGAGGGGCGGCGCGCCGAGGCCGACGCGGCGGCCGCGGAGGAGCGCAAGGGGCTGAAGGCCGAGCGCGCCGCGCTCTCGGCCCAGGCCGAGCAGGCCAAGGAGCTGGAGGCGCGGCTCGGGCGGCAGGAGCAGAAGCTCGGCCAGCGGGCGGCAAGGCTCGAGGAGGAGCGGCAGGCGCTGCTCGCCGAGGTGGAGGCGCAGCGGGGCGCGCTCGCCGAGGCGAAGCGGGCCGCCACGGAGCGCGAGGAGCAGGCCGCGGCCAGGCTGGCCGGCGTCGCCGCCGAGGAGCAGGCCGCCGCCGAGCGGGTCCGCGCCCTCGAGCGCGAGGTGGCCGCCGAGGGGCGGGAGGTGGCCCGGCGCCGCGCCGAGCTGGCGGAGGCCGAGAAGCTGCAGGCGAGCCTCGAGAAGGCGCGGGCCGAGGCGGTCCAGCTCCGGCGCGAGCTCGAGGCGGCCGGGCAGCAGCTGGCGCAGCGTCAGGCCGGCCTCGAGGCCGGC
>DASTGK010000597.1:0-19249 GCA_035719085.1 Anaeromyxobacteraceae bacterium | reverse complement strand
CCCTGCTCGCGGCGCTCGCCGCCGCCACCTCGGGCGCGCTCGTCGCCGCCAAGGCCGCCGACCGGCGCACCCCGTCGGCGGTGGTGGTGACGAAGGTCGCCCCGGTGCGCGAGGGTCCGCAGCGGACGCTCAAGAGCGCCTTCGACCTGCACGAGGGGACCTTCGTCCGCGTCCTCGAGGCGCGCGGCGACCTGGCGCGCGTGAAGCTCGACAACGGCCTCACCGGCTGGGTCGCCTCGGCGGACCTCGAGGTGATCTGAGCGGCCCGGCACGATTTCGGACCAGGTGCCATACTCACTGAAGCGTTGTGTTTTCGCGCCGTTTGCGGGTCGTCCACTCGCCTTGTGTCTCGAGGTGATAGCGACCGCACTTCACCGAAGCCGGCGTCCTCAAGGAGACCTACACTGGAGCCTCCCGTGGTTCGCCAGTCCCTCGATTGACTTCACCATCCGGCAATGGGACGCTGGGTCACCACTACAACACCGGAAGCTCAGCTACTGCCCGTACGCGGGAGCTCCTTGCGGAAGGCGCAAATCCCCTCGCTCACAATCCTGAGCATCCACGATCGGAACCATGACGACCCACAATGTTCGCGTCGCGGCCGCCATCACCCCGTCCCACCCACGCACGGCGATCTACATCCGACGGATTGCGCCCATAGCGGCGTGCGCATGGCTCCTGTCCTGCGGCACTCACACCACGAACGATTTGTCGCTCTCGAAGACACCAAAGGCGTACTCGCGAGAGCAACTGGATCTCATCACCAACAATCGACCCGATTTGCTTCGGCCATCTTTCCCACCTCAGGCCGAAATGCCCAGCCCCGCCAGACCCGTTCAATATTCGACCCAGCCCGAGACCGGAGCTGCCTCGATAGCGCTGCCTGGCGGACTGGCCCGGTTCGTCCCCGTCTACCCGACGAGCAGGTACTACATCGACCCACCAGACTTCCTATGGGTATTCAAGCTGAACAACCGCAGCAGCTTCTCCGGTTCACACTACACAGCACAGGGGCGCTACCCGATCTACGTGACATGGTCCGGAGCTACACCGGTCGAGCATCGTCTTTCCGAAGGACACGAGGGACTGACCGTAGGTGACTTCACTGCCACCAGCGTAGACGACAATGGAGTGGTCGTGGGGAGGGTTGTCACCTCGAACCAGGACACTCCAAGCACCAACCCCAACGTCCTCTGCGGCTTGATTCATTTCGCCCCCGCCTGGGTTAACGGGCTCGCCACTGCTCCTACAGTGCATGTCGCCGGAAGCTCCGCGACGAGCAGCTATTGGAACGCCACCTCGCGCGACGGCTCACATGCCGTCGGAGTCGCCCTGGCGCTCTACCCGACACCCACCTGCACTGATCCCAAATGGCCCGTATGCGATGGAGGCGCAGATGAGTACTCCCTCACGGGTCGCTACGACTCACCGTCCGACGGACCGGTGCTCGATGCACGCTCTGCCGACTGCCGAAGCTGGTACTGCAACGGCACGACTTGTTCTGGTTGTCAGCCCTCGCAACACTTCGGCCTCAGGAACGAACTGTTGGCGGTTAACGACCTTGGCGAAGCAGTGGGGACGGCCGAACTGCGCGGCGCCACTTGGTATTGCGCATTTGCACCCGGCGGCTACAGCAACCCCTATGACTATCCCACCTTGACTCCGCACCCAGTATACGTCCCGCCAGGCGGCGACACCATGGTTGACCTAACGCCGGCCTTGGGGGCTCGATTCGGGCATCCGCCCACAGTCGCTGGAATCAACAACAACGGCGAGATCGCCGGGTCCGGGTACGACAGCATTACCCACACATGGAGAGCACTGAGATACAACATTCACACCGGCCTCCTGAGTTTGTTCCCGAACATTGCGGGCATCACCACTACGACTAACGGCGCCGAGATCAACAACGGCGGCTACATTCTTGTGAATGCCTGGGTTAGCGCCTACGGCTCGTACACGCTCCACCGATACGTATGGACCCCAGACGACACCGTGTACGATCTCGGCGAGAAGGGCGCATCCCTAGCATCGGCAAGCATCAACGATGACAACGAGGTCATAGCATCCGATTGCACCTACACGTCTTGTTACTTGAGCAAATGGCAACTGCCAGGCGCCAAGCTTTCCATCACATCTCCCGCCGACCAGACCAGGTTTGGGCTAACGCAATCCAACTCGACAGCTTCCGAGCCAGTGCCGTTCCAGGCCAACCCCGGCGATGGCTCGGCCACAGTCATAGATTGGACAACCACCCTGGAGTACGCCACGAGCAAAGGCCTTGGGGCGTTCCATAGCGGGCCGACCACTTTCTCGACGATTGGGTCAGCAACGCTCCCCCGAACGTACTCATCGACAGGCGGCAAGCTCACGCTGAGCGCCGCTGCCCAGATCGAGGGGACCCGCCGAACCGCCGGACCCAACGTGGTATACATTACAGGTACCGCCATCTCGCCCGACACCATCACGGCGCGACTGGTGCAGTCCTACAGTGGCGCCACCTCACGACTATTCACCGGTATTGCCAATAAGGAGAGCACGTACCGTCAATTTGCGATACGAGCGCTATACGGCATTTCAGCACTGTGGCCGCTGGAGTCTTACGACGGGGGCAGCCATATTGGCCTGATGATGATGCCGGTCTCTCAGGCGCATGCCTGGGATTGGACCGTCAACACACAGGACGCTGCGGCACTCTTTGCTCAGAAGCTTGTTTTCGCTCGCTCCAAGGAGGACAAGATCATCTCCAAACACCCCGGGCTTCGAGCGCTTACCGATATCGAGCGGGAGAACATGGCTCTCGTCCTTTACGGACCAGCCGCTTCGGCTAGCCTTTCCGAGCAATACTATGTCCCCGTACACAGCCAGAGCAATGACTGGGTATGGTCGGTCAATTACACAGGCAATGCCCCCGGGGTGGCATATGCCGACTCTGTTCGCGCCATGATTCAATAGAGAGGTCAACGACATGATGCGGCTTAGAGTGATCGCCCTCGCTTTCTTTCTGGCACGACCCGACGCTGCTTTTGCTGATTCACTGAGCGCCTATTCATGGGCAACTTCCCAGGCCGATGGCGTCTCGAGGGTTGCATGGAGCGCCGAGCAGGTTTCGGCGTTCCTCGAGTCCATCATGCACCCCGATGACGCAATCAGTGTCGGAGACTTCCGCTTCGCCGATCTTCTTGGCGATGGTCATCTAGAACTCGTCGCGACTATCGATTACAGCGGCCGGACGTTCTTCAACCACGTCCTCGTCGTCCGAAGGAACGGTCCGGCGATGTTCGCTGTGCAGCAGATCAAGGCTTTCGACGTGCGGAGTCTCGACGGACGCATCGTCGACGTGGACGGCGACGGAAGGCAAGAACTGGTGCTCCCTGAAGCGCTCACTCCGTACCTCAGCGGCCCGGTCCCTCAGGTGCGCTGGGTCGCGATCTACCGCTGGACCGGAACGGTCTACGAAGACTCGAGCAGGAGCTTCACAGCCTACTATTCGACCAGCATCCTGCCAGCGCTCCGTGCGGCACTCGACCATGCGAAGCAGAGCGGCGACACACAACTCCTCGCGCTCACCCAGCTCGAGCTTGACAAGGCCGTGAGGATGTCCGGCGCCAGCACGGAGTACGGGATCGACACCGCCCGCTCACTTGCCTCTAGCGACGATCCGAACCTGCGCATCTGGGCGGCCTGTGCGTTCGCCGACATCGGGACTTCCGCGACCATCGAGCCGCTGGCACGACTCACCGCAGATGCGGACCGTTCCGTAGCCGCGTACGCCGCCGCTGCTCGGAACGAGGCCGCCGCCGCGCGCTGTTCTCGCGCCAACATCTCGGTCATCAGTGGGGGTCCGCTGCACGTCGTCAACCTTCGGTCGAAGAGGCCGATTCGCGTGGCGATCTCCAGCGAACCATGGAGGAAGGGTGGGTCGCTCCGCGATACGGTGACCTTTGGTTCAAGCGGGTTCGAGCAGAGCCTCATCTCCTGCAATGATGACTGGAAGGAACGCCGGTGCCACTTTAGGATCTCGGACACGGACCTTCAGGAGAGCGATGGCGTGGTGACCCTTCGCGCGAAGCTCAACGATGGGTCGTGCGTCGTCGGGCACGATTCCGTCCAGGTCGTCGACGTTCCGCCCGGAGACGACGCGGATGAAGACGTCGAGGCTGGCCGCCGTTCACCCCGAGAGTAGTCGAGCGTTTACGACGCGCTCGGCGCGCGCCGGCGTCTTCACGCGGAGGGGCACGTCAGGCGGCAGGCGCCGGCGCCCGGGCCCGGAGCGCGTCCACCCGGCGGGCCTGGGTCGAGCGGCTGCGCCAGGCGAGCTCGAGCGGCGAGGCGACCCAGGCGTCGGGGGTGATGCCGGTGCCGGAGAGGAAGAGGACCCGGTGGCGCTCGGGCTGCACGCCGTGGAACGGCGCGAGGCAGCGAACGGCGCGGTGGACCAGCTCGGTGCAGGAGAGCCGCTTCACGTCGGTGAAGTCGAAGTCGAAGTCGTAGCCCCGGCCGAGCTGGGCGAAGGCGGCGCGGCGCACCGCCGGCCAGGCCTCGGCGAACCGCACCTCGCCGCCCGCCAGCAGCCGGTCGCGCAGGACCCGCTCCTCGTCGTCGAGCGGCGCGTCCGGATCGGGCGCGGCGCCGGGCCGGGCCCGGATCACCTCGGGGAAGCGGAGCACCAGGAGCCGGTCGCAGCGGGCAAAGTCGAGGACGTCCACCATTCCGACCCCCTCGGCCACGGCGTGGATGACGAGCTGCGCCCCCGGCGCGACCCGGCCGCGGTGGCGCTCCGGCGCCAGCGCCCGGTCGGCCTCCGTGACCGGCCCGACGTAGAGGCCGGCGTGGCTGAAGTAGCCGGGGATGAGCTTGCCGTCGAGGTACATGGTGTACCCGCGCACCAGCACGTCGCCGGGGCGCACCAGCTCGATCAGCTCCCGCATGTCGCCACCGCGGACCAGGTAGCTGCCCGGGTCGTAGATGACGAAGAGCGGGAAGCGGAAGACCTTGATGTCGCCGAGGATGGTGAGCAGCCGGTCGCGCAGCCGCATCGTCACTCCCAGTCGATCTCGTAGACCGAGTCGAGCAGGTCGGTGGCCCGGGCCTCCACGCGCGGCCGGCGCGCCTCCGACGCCTCCAGGCCGGCCAGGATGACGCTGCGGTGGAAGGCGGGCGGCATGAAGTCGCGCTTGAAGATCATCCGCCCCTTGGTCGGGCCGAGCCACTCCACCGTCCGCTCCCCGTAGCTCACCGCCGAGCGGTAGCCGGCCGGGCCGGCGGAGACGATGCGGCGCGGGTCCCTGCCCGAGATGGTGAAGATGGTGCGGCCGAGCGTCGAGCCGAGGAAGTTGGTCACGGTGCGCCGCCCCAGCTCGGCCAGCACGCCGTCCACGCCGCCCAGCGTCTTCTCCAGGCGGTCGAGCGCGTTCCAGGTGGAGCGCAGGTAGTCGCCGACCGGGTAGGAGAAGAAGTCGGTCCGGTGCCCCTTGCCGAGCACGTCCACCTGGCGGACCGCCTCCTCGCCGAGCTGGTCGCGCACCAGGCCGAAGAGCGTCGTGTAGTTGAGGCCGCGCGACGTGTCCTCGTCGGTGGCGGCGGCGAGGCGGCGCTCGAGGTCGATGCGATCGGCCGGCATGAACCCTCCGTCAGCTCTGGCGGCCGAGGCTCGACCGGGTGTGAACCGGCATGGTAGCGGGTCCGCGGCGACTTGACCTGTCACTCGACGGTGACATAACGTCACCGCATGGTGACTTCGAAGCAGGGCGCCGACGCTGCGAGGGCGTCTGCGGGGCCGCGCAAGGGCCGGCCGGAGCCGCGGGACCGCGAGGCGACGCGCGAGCGGATCCTGGCCGCGGTGGGGCGGGTCCTCGCGCGCGACGGCTTCTCCGGGCTCGGCGTCAACTCGGTGGCCCGCGAGGCGGGCGTCGACAAGGTGCTCATCTACCGCTACTTCGGCGGCATCGAGGGGCTGCTCGACGCCTGGGGCGAGGGGGCGGTCTTCGGCTCCGCGGGCCGCCGGCGCGCCGCCGCCGACGCGCCCTCCTCGCCGGCCGACCGGGCCGCCGCCGCGCTCGCGGCCTACGCGCGGGACCTGCGCGCCCACCCCGAGGCGCTCGAGGTGATGCGCTGGGAGCTCTTCGAGGAGAACGTCCTGACGCGCCGGCTGGCCGAGCGGCGCGAGGCGGCCGGGCTCGCCGGGCTCCGCTCGCTCGGCGTCCCGCGGGCGCGGGCCGCGGCCGTCGATCTCCCGGCGGCGGCGGCGCTCCTCTCGGCCGGCCTCCTCCACGTGGCGCTCCGCGCCCGCACCGCGCCCGACTGGCTCGGCGTCCCCATCCGCACCGAGGCGGGCTGGGCGCGCCTGGAGCGGGCCGCCGCGGCGCTCGCCCGGGCCCTCCTCGAAGGGCCCGGCGCCCCCCGGCGCCCGGAGGTGACGCCGTGACCCGCCGCGACCTCCTCCGCGCCGCCGCCACGTCGGCCGCGGCGCTCGCCCTCCCCGCTGGCTGCGCCGCCGGCCCGGAGACGCTTCGCCCTGGCCCCTCGCCGTCGATCGGGATCGACCCGCGCCTCGCGCGGCTGCTCTCGCTCGCGGCCCTCGCCCCCTCGAGCCACAACGTCCAGCCCTGGACGGTGCGGCTCGCCGCCGACGGCCGGCTCCTCGTCGGCCTCGACCCGTCGCGGCGGCTCCCCGAGGTCGATCCGGCCGGGCGCGAGCTCGCCATCTCGATCGGCTGCTTCCTCGAGAACCTGGCCCAGGCCGCCGCCGCCGAACGGCTCCGCGCCGAGGTCGAGCTGCTCGCCGATCCGGGCGCCCTGGCGCTCGCCGCGGTCCGGCTCCTGCCCGGCCCCGCGGACGGCCCGGGAGGCGCCGCCGCGCCGGCGCGGATCCGGCGCCGCCGCACGCTCCGCTCCGGCCACGTGCGCCGCCCGCTCGCCCGCGCCGACCTCGACGCCGTCCTCGCCCTCGCCGGACCGGAGGCCCGCTTCGTCGAGCGCGGCTCGCCGGGCGGGCGCCTCCTCGCCGAGGCGACGGTCGAGGCGATGCGCCAGCAGAGCGACCGCGACCCTGCCCAGGCCGAGCTCGCCCGGTGGATGCGGTTCGGCGACGCCGAGCTGCGCCGGACGCTCGACGGCCTCACCGTCGACGGGCTCGAGGTGGGCGGCCTGGCCGGCTTCGTCATGCGCCACCTCTTCGACGAGCGGTCGGCCATGAAGCCCGGCTTCCGCGAGAAGGGGATCGAGCGCTGCGCCGAGCAGGTGGGCGAGGGGGCCGGCTTCCTCCTGCTCCCGGCCGAGCCGTCGCGCCAGGGGCTCGTCGAGGCCGGCCGCCGCCACGAGCGGGTGGCCCTCGCCCTGCGCGAGCGCTCCATCGCCGGCCACCCGATGTCGCAGGCGCTCGAGGAGGCGCCCTGGCGCGACACCATCGCCGCCGACCTCGGCCTCGATCGGCCGGTCCAGCTGGCGGTGCGGCTCGGCTACGTCGACCGCTACCCTGAGCCGGTGAGCCCGCGCCGCCCGGTGGCCGCCTTCGTCGTCGCCGCTGCGCTCCTGCTCACGGCCGCCCTCCCGGCGCGCGCCGCGGAACCGGCGGAGCGGCCCGTGAGCCCGAGCGCCGCCCGCACCACGCTCTCGGCCGACCTCGTGGCCCGCGCCGCGCCGGCGGGGCTCTACCTGGCGCTCTCCGCCCTGCGCCGCTGGGACCAGCCGGACGGCGACTCGCTCCTGCTCCGCGGCCGGTACCTCCAGGCCGGCGTCGCCGCCGGCTCGAGCCCGTCGCTGGCGCAGGCCGGCCTCTTCGCCGAGTGGGTGCCGCTCGCGCCGCTGCAGCTCAGGCTCCAGTACGACGCGCTCCTCTACTACGGCGCCTTCGGCTCGCTCGTGCGGCTCCCCTCGGCCTCCGCGCCCTTCGGCCCCGCGGCGCTCCGCGCCCTCGACGGCACGGAGGAGTCGGCGCTCGGCCACCGGCTCCTGGCGACGCCGGTGCTGCGGGCCCGGCTCGGGCGGCTCGTCCTGCGCAACGAGACGCAGCTCGCCCTCTACCGGCTCCCGGCGCGCGGCGCCTTCGTCTATGACGCCGAGTACGACACGCTCCTCGCCTCGCGCGACGCCGTCGTCTCGAACCGGCTCGCCGCGCTCTGGGAGGCCTGGCGCGGCCCCGGCGACGCCCTCCTCCTCGCCGGCCCGGCCTGGGAGGTGACCCACAGCGGCAAGGCCGGTCTCACCCGCCAGCGGGCCGAGGCGGTCCTCTTCTGGTCGCCGGCCGACCGGCTCGGCCCCTTCGCCCGGCCGCGGATCTTCGGCGTCGGCGGCGTGAACGTGCGGGATCGGAACCGCCAGGGCGACCCGTTCGCCGTGGTGGGCGCCGGCGCCGACCTCGATCTCTGACGGGCGGCTCGGCAGATTCATCACTTCGCGCCCCACCTGGTCACGGGGGCGCGCCGCTGCGCCCGAGCGCTGCCGGGAGGCTGGCGGAAAGGCGGCGGAGAGGGGGCGTGGCTGCCCGGCGCGCGCCGCTGCGGTGCGATGGCGGGTTCGTGGCCCCGACCGTCGCCAGGGAGGCGCCGCGGGCATGTTCGAGGCGCCGCCGTGCGATCGGTCTACGGGCAACGCATGACTCGCTCGGCTCGAGCGCGAGTCGTAGCTGCCACGGCCGCAGGGCGCTGCCTCCGGCGGATGCCGCGATGCACCACGCCGCGAGGTCGGCGCTGAGGCTCTCGCGGCACGAACAGCGTGGAATACCCAACTGGGAGTGAATGCTCGTGAAATGCGGGCTTGACACCCTCTGCTCGCGATTCGGACTCGTGGTGCGGCGCGCCGCGCAAATGGCGCGTACGAGCGCGCGGCGGCCCGCGGAGCGCACGCACGCGGGAACCAGGCCTGGCACGGCGCCCCGGCCGCGCGGACGCGCTGACGGGGCAGGCAGGGGCCTTCCCGGAGGCCTCGAATTCTCGTGGTACCCATGGTGGATGACACCGGAGGTGCACCCCATGCACGCCACCGCTCCCGCCATGCTCGCCGACGCCGCCCTCGCCCATCGCCTCGTGGAGCTCGCCGGCAACGAGCGCGCCGTCCAGGTCGAGTTCCTCCTCCACCTCGCGGAGTACGACCGGCGCGAGGCCTGGCTCGCCGCCGGCTACGGCTCCCTCTGGAGCTACTGCCGCAGCGCCCTCCACCTGCGCGAGGGCGCCGCCTGGCGCCGCATCCAGGCCATGCGCGTCCTCCGCCGGCTGCCAGACCTGGCGGAGCCGCTCCGCTCCGGGATGCTCTGCCTGACCACCGTGGCCCTCCTCGACCCGGTCCTCACCGAGGTCAACGCCGCTGAGCTCGTCGCTCGCGCCGCCTACAAGTCGAAGGCCGAGGTGGAGGCGCTGGTCGTCACCCTCAAGCCTCGCAGCGCGCCCAGGGACGGCGTGCGCCGGCTGCCCGAGCGTGAGGTCGCGACCGCTGCGTCGCTGCCGCTCGCGGCAGCTCAGCGTGGGCCTGAGCCGGAGGCGGCGTGGGCAGCTCCGGTGCTCTCGGAGGCCCCTGCGCCCGCAGTCGAGCCGCCGACCGCGGCGCCTTCCGCCCCGGCCCGCCCCTCCGTGCGTCCGGTGGCGGCAGACACCTGGTCGCTGCGGGTGACCATCGACGCCGCCTTCAAGGAGGAGCTCGACCGGCTCACCGAGCTCCTTTCGCACAAGGTGCCCGGCGGTGAGCTCTCGGCCGTGCTGCGCGAGGCGGTGAAGTGCGCCATCGAGAAGCACGCCAAGCGCAGGGGTGCCGTCGAGCCCGCGCGGAAGCGGGCGAAGAAGAAGGCGCCGGCCTCTCCCTCCGCCCCGCCGAGCCAGCGGCGCGAGCCGCCCACCGCCGAGGTGCGGCGGCAGGTCTGGAAACGCGACAGGGGCTGCTGCGCCTGGGTCGGTCCCGACGGCCACCGCTGCGGGAGCCGGTGGCGGCTCCAGCTGGACCACATCGAGGCGGCGGCGCTCGGCGGCCCGTCGACGGTCGAGAATCTCCGGCTGACCTGCGCCCGTCACAACAGACTTCACGCCGAGCAGACGTTCGGGCGCGAATTCATGGATCGGTTCCGCCGGGAGCCCCGGACGGGTGAAAGTACTACTCCCAGCGGAAGCTGCTCTTCCGCACCGCTGGAGTGAAGCGGCGGAGGTCGACTGCGCCCCGCTCAGACACATGGTCTCGCCGAGCGTGCCAGGGTTACCCGTGAACCGATCACGCCGAGACGTCGCGAACAAGCGGCGGCGCCTCCCCCGCGACGGCCGCGCGTCGACGGCGCCGACCGGCCCCGGCCGCGACGGCCTGCCAGCCACCCTCCTCGCTGCCGCCTCTTCGCCTCTCCGTCGCAGGCGCTCGCGCTCGCGCTCGCGAGGCGTCGTCGCAAGGCGGACTCCATCCGGTCGGGCCCCGACCTGATGCGATGAATCATGAGGAACCCGCCGCCCCCGCCGCGGATGGGCGCCCCGGTCGTTGCCGCCGCACCCTCGTCCGGGTCACGCGCCGGCCGTTCACCGAGGGTGCCTCGCTCATCCGGGGTCTACCGGACGGAGGGTGCGCGCCCCGCGGGCGTGCCCGCGGCGGCCGCGCTCGTTATCGACCGACGGTCGATCCCGACGACACGCCCCCCTCTCGCCCGCGGGAGCCCGCATGTACCACCAGAACTACAACCCGACCGGAAGCGTGTTCCTCTCGACCGTGCTGGCGGCGGTCCCCATCGCCGTCCTGCTCTACTTCATCGCCCTCCACCCGCACCGCGACAAGGACGGCGTCCGGCACCTGGGCATCTCGGCGCCCTACGCCGCCTTCTGCGGCGTCGTGGCGGCCTTCGTCATCTCCTGCCTGGCCTTCGGCATGCCGGTCGCCTCGGCCGTGTCGGCCTTCGCCTTCGGCTCGCTCTCCGGCTTCCTCGGCATCATCTGGATCGTGGTGGCGGCGATGTTCCTCTACACGATGACCGTCATCACCGGGAAGTTCGAGATCGTGAAGGAGTCGATCATCCACATCTCGTTCGACCGGCGGCTGCAGGTGCTGCTCATCGCCTTCTCCTTCGGCGCCATCATCGAGGGGACCTCCGGCTTCGGCACGCCGGTGGCCATCGCCGGCGCGGTCATGGTGGGGCTCGG
Source organism: Anaeromyxobacteraceae bacterium (assembly GCA_035719085.1). Classification (GTDB taxonomy): domain Bacteria; phylum Myxococcota; class Myxococcia; order Myxococcales; family Anaeromyxobacteraceae; genus JADKCZ01. The sequence continues at coordinate 8,147 of DASTGK010000597.1, read as the reverse complement.
CTTCCGCCCCTTCCAGTCGGCCGTGCTCAACCTGCTCGCCAACACCGCCCCGGTGGCCTGGGGCGCCATCGGCACGCCCATCGTGACCCTGGCGGCCGTCTCCGGCCTCGACCAGGTGACCCTCTCGGCCATGGCCGGGCACCAGCTCCCCTTCGTCTCGGTGCTGGTGCCGTTCTGGCTGGTGGCCGCCTTCGTGAAGATGGAGGGCGGCACCTGGGGCGAGGTCTTCGAGGTCTGGCCGGCGGCCCTGGTCTCCGGCGTCTCCTTCGCCGTCGCCCAGTGGTTCTTCTCCGGCTGGCCCCCCACCCACCTCATGACCGACGTGGTGTCGGGCGTGACCTCCGTCATCTGCACGGCCCTCTTCCTGCGCTTCGTCTGGCACCCGAAGACCCGCTTCCTGCTCAAGGCGGAGCGCGAGGCCGGCAAGGCGGCGGAGGTGGTGGACCGCTCGACCTGGAAGTACCCGTACAGCGTCGCCCAGACCGCCTACGCCTGGCTGCCGTGGGCCATCCTCATCGCCTGCTGCGCCTTCTGGGGCGCCCCGGAGCTCAAGAAGACGCTCAACACCCTGCTCGCCAGCGTGAAGCTCGACGCCAGCCTGTTCGGCCCGAGCGACCTCGGCGGCACGCTCTCGCTGCCGACCTTCAAGATGCCGGCGCTCCACCAGCTGGTGCAGCGCATGCCGCCGGTGGCCGCGGTCAACGCCAAGGCCGAGGCGGCCGTCTTCAACGTCAACTGGCTCTCCGCCGCCGGCACGGGCGTCTTCGTGGCGGCGCTCCTCTCCGGCCTGGTGCTCGGCCTCTCCGGGGCGCAGTGGCGCGAGGCCGCCGCCCGCACCGCCCGGCGCATGAAGACCCCGGTGCTGGTCATCGGCCAGGTGCTCGGCCTCGGCTACCTGACCCGCTACTCCGGCACCGACGCGGTGCTGGGGCTCGCCTTCACCGGCGCGGGCGCCCTGTACCCGTTCTTCGCCGCCTACCTCGGCTGGCTGGGCGTCTTCCTGACCGGCTCGGACACCGCCTCCAACGCGCTCTTCGGCAGCCTGCAGCGGATCACCGCGCAGCAGCTCGGCCTGAACGAGATCCTGATCGTGGCCACCAACTCCACCGGCGGCGTGATGGGGAAGATGATCGACGCCCAGTCGATCATGGTGGCCGGCGCCGCCTGCTACGACGACCCGAAGGAGCGGGCCCACTCGCTCGGCCCCATCTTCCGCGCCGTCTGGTGGCACTCGCTCGCCGGCGCGGCGGTCATCGGCGTCATCGCGCTGCTGCAGGCCTACGTCTTCCCAGGCGTCATCCCCATCCCGCCGCCGAGGTGAGCGCGCCCGGGCGCGCGGCGCGGCCTAGGCGCACCGCCAGTGCTGCGCCAGCGCCCGCGGCCCGCTCCGCCGGAAGACCTCGAGCGCGTCGTCGGCCGGCGCGCGGCCGCTCTCGGCCCGCTCGCGCAGGGGGGCGAGGAACTTCCGCTCGTCCTCCCCCTGCTCGCCGCAGGCGTGCTGCCGGCAGAGCCCGGCCTCGGCCGCGTCGAGCAGCTCGCCGGCCAGCGCCGCGAGCGTCCGCCCGTCCGGCGTCCGCGCCTGGAGCCCCTCGCGCCCGGCGGCCACCATGAGCGCCCGCCGCTCCGGCACCGTGAAGCGCGCCACCGCCTCCCAGGCCTGGTCGCGCGCCGCCTGGTCGTAGAGCAGCCCCTTCCAGAGCGCCAGGAGCGCGCGCGTCATGGCGGGGTCGCAGGCGTCGGCCCCGCGCACCTCGACCACGCCCTTCACCCGCACCTCGGGGAAGAGCGTCGAGAGGTGGTCCTCCCAGTCGAGGATGGTGGGCCGCTCGCCGTGGAGCCCCTCGGCGAGGAACCGGCGGAAGGTGGCGCCGCCCGTCGGCAGGTAGCCGTCGCGGCGCCGGAGGAAGATCATCGGCACGTCGAGCGCCCAGGCGGCGTACCGCTCGTAGGCCCGCTCCTCGAACCCGGCCTCGAAGGCGAAGGGCAGGAGCCCCGAGCGCGCCGGGTCGACCTCCTCCCAGACCGCCACGCGGTAGGCCTTCCAGCCCGAGTCGCGCCCGTCGACCACCGGCGAGTTGGCGAAGAGCGCCGTCACCGCCGGCTGGGCGGCGAGCGAGGTGCGCAGCTTCTCGGCCATGTCCCGCTCCGACCCGAAGTCGAAGGAGGCCTGGGTCGAGGCGGTGAGCGCCATCATGTCCTCGGCCAGCCGGCCGCGGGCGGCGAGGAACGGGCGCATCACCGTGTACCGGTTCTTCGGCATCCACGGCACGTCGGCGGCCCGCCCCCAGGGGCGGTAGCCGGCCGCGAGCAGCTCGATGCCCAGCTCCCCCGCCACCTCGGCGCACTTGGCGAGGTGCCGGTCGAGCTCGGCGGCGATGACGTGGACGTCGGCGAAGGGGCGCCCGGACAGCTCCACCTGCCCGCCCGGCTCGATCGAGACGGTGAGGCCGTGGCGCTGCGAGGCGATGATCCGCCCGTCCTCCAGGAACGGCTCGTAGCCGAAGCGGCCGAAGGCCTGGAGCGCCGCGCCGATGCCGCGCGGCCCGTCGTAGGGCACCGGGTCGAGCGTGCCGGCGACGAGCGGGATCTTCTCGTGCTCCAGCCCGACCTTCCAGGCGTGGCGCGGCCGCTCGCGGGCGCGGAACCAGGCGGCGAGGTCGTCGATCCCGCCGACGGACGGGCTCTCGTGGGTGCGGACGTCGAGCGACAAGGAGGTGTCCTGGCTAGGTGCCGCCGGCCGCGCCGGCGCGGATGGGGAGGAGCAGGTCCTCGAGGAAGAAGGCGGCCAGCTCGGCCCGCCCCGAGAGGCCGGCCTTGCGGTAGACGGCGAGCGCCTGCTGGCGCACCGTCCGCTCGCTGGTGCGGCGCACGTCGGCCACGTCCTTGTGCGAGAGCCCCTTGAGGAGGAGGAGCGCCACCTCGCGCTCGGCCGGCGAGAGCTGCCACCGCTCGAACTGGCGGTCGATCGCCTCGCCCAGGCCGCGCATCAGCTCCTGCGACTCGCCGCGGAACCGCTCCAGGTCGGCCCGGGCCGCGTCGAGGTCGGCCCGGAGCGCCCGGTTGCTGGTCCGGGCCCGGACGAGCTGCCACCAGAGGATCACCGCGCCGGCCGAGGCGACCGCGACGACGGCCAGCTCCAGGGCGACGTGGCCCCACTCCCCGCCCGCGCGCAGGTCGTCCGCCACGTCGAACGCGGCGAGGACCGCCACCGCGGCCATGACGAGCGAGGGGATGGGGTTCTTGCGCCAGGCGGCCGGGTCGTCGTCCGGCGCACGCGGCGCCTCGAACCGCCCGATGGACGGGGCCTTTTGGTCCTGCGTCATCCGATGGATGCCTCCGGTCAGGCCCATCCACATAGTGGGCCCCGACACGCCGCGCCCGACGGCGACGGCAACCCGAGGCCACGAGACATGCCGAACCTACCCCTGCACCCCGCCATCGTCCACCTTCCCCTGGGCGTGGCGTTCGTCGTCCCGTTCGTGGCGGCGGCCCTCGCCTGGGCCGTGTGGCGCGGCCGGCTGCCGCGCGCCTCCTTCGCGCTCCTCACGGCGCTCCAGGCCATCGTGGTCGCGGGCGGCCTCGTCGCCGTGCAGCTCGGCGAGCGGGACGCGAAGCGCGTCGAGCCGCTCATCGGCGAGGCGGCGGTGGAGGTCCACGAGGAGCGGGCCGAGCTCTTCCTCTGGGCGGCCGGCGCCGTGCTGGTCGGCGCCGCGGCGCTGCTCGTCGTCCCGAAGGGCCGGGCCCCGGCGGCCGCGGCGGTGGTGACGGCCGGCGCGGTGGCGGTGGCGCTGCTCGGCGCCAGGGCCGGGGAGGCGGGGGGCGAGCTGGTCTACCGCCACGGGGCGGCGGCCGCGTTCCAGGAGCGGGCCGGCCGGGAGGCCGCCGTGATCCCGGGGGCCCACGAGGAGCGGGACTGATCGCCCGATCGGGCCAGCCGGAAGGCCGATCCGGAGGGGCCGGGCATGAAGCCGCCCGTCCGCTTGTTTTCGAGGGGTTACGGTCCTATCCTTCGACTTCACATCGGTTTTCTCCCCCCGCGCCGCTCGAAGAAGGCTCGCCCCATGAATCGCCCATTCCGGCTCGTTGCCACCCTCGCGGTCGCCGCCGCGCTGGCCCTCGGCGTCGCGGTCCGCTTCGTCCGCGCCGCGCCGGTGGCCCCGCCGCCCGCGGCGGTGGGTCAGGTCTCCGAGGCGACGCCGCCGGCCGCGCTGGCGTCGGCCGGGCAGGGTCCGGCGCTCGCCGACGGGCTCGCCTACAAGGGCGGCGCCGCCTCGCGCGGCAAGGGGGGCGACGAGGACTACCGGCTCGACCGGCTGCCCATCCTCGGGCGCGTCATCCACCACGTGTACCACTCGTACGTCGACCCCTCGCGCATCGACCCGAAGGCGATGGTCGTGGCGGCGCTCGACGCGGTGGAGCGGACGGTGGCCGAGGTGATGATCCACGGCGACGCCAAGAGCGAGAAGCTCAACGTCACCGTCGGCTCCGCCTCGCGCGACTTCGAGCTCAAGGACGTCGACACCATCTGGAAGGCGCGCATCCTGCTCGGCGAGGTGATGGGCTTCGTGCAGGAGCACCTGGTGGCGCACGACGACCTGCGCGAGATCGAGTACGCCGCCGCCAACGGCATGCTCTCCACGCTCGACCCGCACTCGGTGCTGCTCGAGCCGAAGTACTTCAAGGAGATGAAGCTCCAGACCCGCGGCGAGTTCGGCGGGCTCGGGTTCGTCATCGCCATGCGCGACGGCAACCTGACGGTGGTGAAGGTCCTCAAGAACACCCCGGCGCAGAAGGCCGGCATCAAGGCCAAGGACGTCATCGCCAAGATCGAGGAGCAGTCGACGGTCAACATGGACCTGCAGGACGCGGTCGACCGGCTGCGCGGCCGGCCCGGCACCCGCATCGCCATCACGGTGCAGCGCACCGGCTGGCCCGAGGCGAAGCGGCTGCAGCTGGCCCGCGAGACCATCAACGTCGAGACGGTGCCGCAGGCCAAGCTCCTCGACGGGAACGTCGGCTACGTGCGCCTGTCGCAGTTCTCCAAGAACTGCACCCGCGACATCCAGCAGGCCATCGCCACCCAGCGGTCCCAGGCCGGCGGCACGCTGCGCGGCCTCATCCTCGACCTGCGCGGCAACCCGGGCGGCCTGCTCGAGGAGGCCATCGACCTCTCCGACCTCTTCCTCACCGAGGGCGTCATCGTGAAGACGGTGGGCGACGGCGCCCAGCGCATCCGCGAGGTGAAGGAGGCCTCGGCCGACCGCGACGACATGCCCAACCTGCCGCTGGTGGTGCTCGTCAACAACAGCTCCGCCTCGGCCAGCGAGATCGTCGCGGGCGCCCTCAAGAACGACGGGCGCGCCCTCATCGTCGGCCGCCAGACCTTCGGCAAGGGCTCGGTCCAGTCGCTCTTCGACTTCTCCGAGCCGGGGCGCCCGGCCGAGGAGGCCGCGCTCAAGCTCACCATCGCCCAGTACCTCACCCCGGGCGACGTCTCCATCCAGGAGGTCGGCATCACGCCCGACGTGGCGCTCCTGCCGGGCCGCGCGCTCCGGGACCAGATCAACGTCTTCGCCCCGCCCCGCGCCATGGGCGAGGCCGACCTCGACCGCCACCTCTCCAACCCGGGCACCAAGGAGGCGGCCGAGCTGAAGAAGCGCAAGGCCGAGAAGCCGCCCTACGAGCTGCGCTACCTCCTCGACGAGAAGGAGGACGCGGTGGCCAAGGCGCTGAAGCGCGACGCCGCCCGCGAGGGCCACGGCGAGGAGGCCATCTCGGCCGAGCAGCAGGAGGACGAGGAGCTCGACGCCGATCCGGACCAGGTGAAGGAGGACTACCAGATCCGCTTCGCCCGCGAGCTCCTGGCGCGCGCCCCCTACGCCGACCGCGCCCGGCTGCTCGACGCCGCCGGCGGCCTCGTCGGCGAGAAGCGCGCCGAGGAGCAGAAGCGGCTCGAGGGCCGGCTGGCCCAGCTCGGCGTCGACTGGGCGGCCGGCGCCGCCGCGGCCGGCACGCCGCGCGCCGTCGTCACCGTCGCCCCGGTCCCGGGCCGCGCCCAGCGGGCCGGCGAGACGGTCGCCTGGTCGGTGTCGGTGGAGAACCGCGGCGACGCCCCGTTCCGGCGGCTGCGCGCCTGGAGCACGAGCGAGAAGAACCCGCTCCTCGACCGGCGCGAGTTCGTCTTCGGCACGGTGCGCCCCGGCGAGCGGCGCAGCTGGTCGGTGCCGGTGAAGCTGCCGCGCAGCCTCGACAGCCGCCGCGACGAGGTGACGCTCCACTTCGACGACGAGGGTGGCAAGGCCCCGGCCGACGTGGCCACCTCGTTCGACGTGGTCGAGACGCCCAAGCCGGTCTTCGCCTTCAGCGTCCAGGTGGACGACCGCAAGGGCGGCAACGGCGACGGCCTCCCGCAGCGCGGCGAGACCTTCACGCTGCGCGTCGACGTGCGCAACGAGGGGCCCGGCGCCTCCGGCGACAAGACCTTCGTCTCGCTCAAGAACCTGGGCGACGAGAAGCTCTTCATCAAGAAGGGGCGCGAGGTGGTGGGCGCGCTCCGGCCGGGCGAGGCCAAGACGGCCGCCATGGAGATCGAGCTGAAGCGCGGCTCGAAGAGCGAGAGCCTGCCCGTCCGCATCCAGGTCTACGACGAGAAGACCGGCGAGTACGTCAGCGAGAAGCTGGAGGTCCCGATCTCGCAGGCCGAGGAGGCGGTCGCCGCCGCCACCGGCGCGGTCAAGGTCGAGGCGGCCGAGGCGGTCATCCGCGGCGGCGCCGGGGCCGAGGCGCCGATCGTCGCCACCGCCAGGAAGGGCGCCGTCCTGCCGGCCACCGGCCTCGCCGGCGGCTTCCACCGGGTCGAGTGGCAGAAGGGGCGCTTCGGCTTCGTGGCCAAGGGCGACGTGGCGCCGGCCCACGGCGCGCGGTCCGGCGCCATCGCCGAGGCGTGGCAGCGCGAGCCGCCGCGCATCGCCCTCACGCCGGACCCGGCCCGCGGCGCCCCGGTGGTCGACGGCGAGCGCTTCAAGCTCTCGGGCAGCGCGCAGGTGCCGGCCTCGGCCGACCCGGACGCGCGGCTCCGCGACGTCTACGTCTTCGTCAACGACGAGAAGGTCTTCTTCCGCGTGGTGCCGGAGGGGGCCGCCGGCGGCAAGCTCGACTTCACCGCCGACCTGCCGCTCAAGCCGGGCTTCAACCTGGTGACCGTGGTGGCGCGCGAGGACCAGGAGTTCCAGAGCCGGCGCAGCGTCGTCGTCTACCGCCGGCCGCCGGCCGAGGTGGCCGAGGGGAACGGCGCTTCCAAGCCGGCCGTCCGCACCCCTTAGTGCCCCGCCCCAGGCGAGCTGCCTGGGTTGGGGCACGAGCGCGGCGACCGATCCCGAAGAGCCCTCCCGCGGGCGCCTGGACCACCGGGCGCCCGCGATCGCTTTCCGGCGCGCTGCGACGGCCCTCCGGCGGCGCCCCGTTTTTCGCCCAACCGCCTTTTCTCCGATAGGATTTCGGCCGGATGGCGAACGTGGAGCCGAGCGCACCCCAGGCCTCGCCGGCCCCGGGGGCACGGAGCGGTGCGGGCCTCGAGCTGCGGCTCGAGCGCGGCGGCGTGCGCGTGCGGCTCGGCCGTCCGGCGCCGGCCGGCGACCTGCTCGTCGAGGCGCTCGAGCTGGCGGTGCCGGACGTGGCCCTCCCCTTCGACGTCGGGCTCGGGCCCGGCCAGTTCCAGAGCCGGCTCTGCGAGCTCGTCCAGCTCGCGGTGGTGGCCGCGCCCGAGGGGCTCGCCGCCGCGGCGGCGCGGCTCGACCTCGCCGAGCTGGGGCTCGCCTCGCTCGAGGTGGCCCTGCGCGACGGCTTCGCCGAGCTCTCCGGCCGGCTCGCCGGCGGCCCGCCCTTCGCCCTGCGGCTCGGCGTCGTGCCGGGGCTGGAGCGCGGCGTGGCCGTCGTCCCCTACGCGCCGCGCCTCTTCGGCCCCTCGGCGCTCCCGGCCGCCGCCCTGCCCCACCTCGTGGCCCGCGCCCTCGCCGGCCTCGGCCTGCCCGACGACCCGCTGCCGCTGCTCCTGCGCCGCGTCCTCGTGGCGCGCGGATGGAAGGTGCCGCGCGACGGCGCCGTCAGGCTCTCCGCCGCCGCGGTGACGCCGGCCGGCGTCCGGCTCG
>DASTGK010000596.1:0-3997 GCA_035719085.1 Anaeromyxobacteraceae bacterium | reverse complement strand
AGTGTGGCACTCGGGATTTTGTTATGCGCGTGCGGCGGCGATGCGAAGAAGCCGGTGGGCGCGCCCGCCCCGGTCGCGGTGGCGCTCGCCCGCCCGGCGCAGCTCGGCGGTCAGCTCCTTCATCATGGCGGCGAGGTCGGGCCGATCGGCCACCGACCGCTGGGCGTCGCGCGACAGCTCGTCGACGCGCCAGGAGGAGACCTGCAGGCCGAAGTACTCGGTGGCCACCTCCTCGAGGGCGTGCGCCTCGTCGAAGATGACGGCGTCGTAGTCGGGCAGCACCTCGACGCCGGCGCGGCCGGTGCGCATGGCGAGGTCGGCGAAGAAGAGGTGGTGGTTGACGAGCAGGACGTCGGCGGCGGCCGCCTGGGCGCGGGCGCGGGTCACGAAGCAGTCCTCGTAGTCGGGGCACTCGCGGCCGAGGCAGGTGTCGCTCGTGGCCGAGAGGTCCTTCCAGGTGAGGAACTGGTCGGGCAGGTCGAGCTCGGCGCGGTCGCCGGTCTCGGTCACCTCGGACCAGGCGGCGAGCCGGGGCCAGTAGGCCGCCTCCTCGCGGGCGGCGAAGCTCGGGGCGCGCGCGAACTCGGCGGCGCGGTGGAGGCAGAGGTAGTTGGCCCGGCCCTTCAGGTAGGCGGCCGAGAGCGTGAGGCCGCAGCGGTCGCGCAGCAGCGGCAGGTCCTTCCACCAGATCTGCTCCTGCAGCGTCTTCGTCGCGGTGGAGATGACGACGCGCTTGCCCGAGAGGACGGCCGGGACGAGGTAGGCGAGCGTCTTGCCGGTGCCGGTGCCGGCCTCGGCCACGAGGTAGTGGCGCCCCTCGAGCGCCCGCTCCACGGCGTGGGCCATGGCGAGCTGGTCGGCCCGGTGCTCGTAGCCTGGCAGGGCGCGGGCGAGCGCGCCCTCGGGCCCCAGGAGCCCGTCGATGGTGGGGCGCCTCGCGCTCACGGCTGGCTCGTGAAGAGCTGGTAGAGCAGCCAGGCGACGGCCGAGCCGAGCCAGGTGGCGATGGTCCAGCGGGCCCAGCGCGGCACCCGGTCCCCGAGGCGCGTGGGGGTGGTGCGCGGCAGGGAGGCGAGCCCCACCACCGTGGCGCGCTTCAGGATCTCGGCCTTCATGGCGAGCGCCTGCGGGTCCTCGGGGCGCGTCGCCAGCACCTCGCGGTAGCGGCGGCCGGCGGCGGTGAGGCCGTCGAGGTCGGCGAAGCGGGCGAGGTAGGCCTTGTGCGCGGCCAGGTCGTCCCAGCGCGCCTGCAGCTCGGCCCAGGCGGCCGGCTCGTCGACGGGCGCCGCGGGCGGAGGCGTCGCGGCGGCGGGCTCGCCCGGTCGGGCGGGGTCGGTCGGAGCGCTCATGTGGAGGCGACCATTCTAGTGCCGCGCCGGACCAGGCACACGGACCACTAGAACGAGAAGGGGACGGGGACGAAGGTGAGGGCGAAGAGGGCGAGGCCGAGGATGGCCACGGCGCGGCGCGCCGGATCGAGCGGCCGCTCGTCCCAGGCGGCCGGGTGGTGCACGCCGACCAGCGTGCGCGCGAGGAGCCACCAGACGAGCCAGTTCCAGGAGAGGACGAGGCCGCAGGCGAGGAGCGCCCAGGCGGCGAGGCGCGAGGCCCGGGCGGCCCGCTCCCGCCCGAGGAGGGCGTAGGTGAGGTGGCCGCCGTCGAGCTGGCCGATGGGGACGAGGTTGAGCGCCGTCACCAGCATGCCGAGCCAGGCGGCGAAGGCGACCGGGTGGAGGAGGAGGTCGCGCCCGGCCGGCAGCTCGCCCCAGACGAGCCGCTGCGCCCCCCAGGTGACGAGGCTGTCGCCCATGAGCTGGATGGAGCCGGCCGCCTCCTCGAGCCGCCCCGCGCGCCAGGCGAGGAGGAGCTGGAGCGGCGAGTCGATGCCGCCGCGCGGCAGGCTGGTGGCGTCGATGATCGTCGAGTGGGCGAGCCCCCAGAAGAGGAGCGGCAGCGCCACGGCGAAGCCGGCGAGCGGGCCGGCCACGCCGATGTCGAGCGTGGCCTGGCGCGACGGCGGCAGGGAGCGCATCCGCATCACCGCGCCGAAGGTGCCGACGCCGAAGGGGACCGGGATGAAGAACGGGAGCGTGGCGTCGACGCCGTGGCGCCGGGCCAGCACGTAGTGGCCCATCTCGTGGGCCCCGAGGATGCCGACGAGCGCGGCGGCGTAGGGCCAGCCGAAGGCGAGGACGCCGCCCACCGTGATGGGCGCGCCGGCCGGGGCGCCGAGGCCGAAGCCGGCCACGAGCGTGGTCGCGACGGTGGCGAGGAAGAGGGCGGCGTTGAGCCAGGGGAAACGCGGCGCCCCGCCGATCGACCGGTCCATGCGGCTCGTCAGGGCGCCTCGCCGCCCGCGCCCGGCGCGGCGAGCTCGGCGCGGGTGAGCTCGCGCAGCCCGTCCTTGTCGACGGTGAGGAAGAAGAGCTCCTTCTCCACGATCCGCTTCGGCCCCATGGAGAGGTCGCCGGTGGCCCCCTTGAAGCCGCGCAGCGCGGCCAGGCCGTCGCGCAGCGCCTCGCGCGTCTGGGCCTTCCCCTGCTCGGCGACGGCGCGGGCCATCTTGACCGCGTCGTAGGCCGAGGCCTCGAGGATGGTCGGGGCGGCGCCGTAGCGCTTCTGGTAGGCCTCGGCGAAGTGGCGCGTCTCGGACCGGGCCGAGCCGGCGAAGAAGCCGTCCACGAAGACGGCGCAGCGCACGTGGCGGCCGGCGCCGCCCGGCGCCACGTCGAAGAGCGAGGGGTCGCCGCCCCAGCCGTTGCCGCCGAGCAGCTGCACCGCCTTCAGGTCCTTGCGCTTGGTCGCCTTCTCCAGCCGCTTCAGCTCGGCCGGGTCGCAGGTGGAGGTGAGCACGTCCTCCACCGCCAGCGCCGGGGCGATGAGCTTCACGTTGCGGGCGAAGTCGGCGATGAAGACGGCGTCGAAGTCGACCACCGGCTCGAGCCCGTCCTTGAGCTTCTCGAGCGCCTTGCGCCGCCGGAACGGGTCGGCCTCCCGCTTGGCCACGTCGCGCGAGGCCTCGAGGAAGTCGGTCCGCTCGTCGAGCCAGAGCTTGCCCACCATGTCCTTCACCAGCGGCGTGAAGGTGGTCCGGTCGATGGCGTAGGTCTCGGCGGCGCGCACCTCGCCGCCGCGCGCCTCGACCTCGTCCCAGAAGGCGCTCGCGAGCTCGGCGCCGTAGGTGACCTGCGGGTACATGATGGCGAAGCGCTTCAGCCCGCGCTTCGCCATGAAGAGGTCGGCGAGCGCCCGGGCCTGCGCCCCGGCGGTGAGCATGTTCTGGAAGACGTGCGGCCCGGCGTCGGTGACCCCCTCCTGCTTGGAGAGGGAGACGAAGGGGACGAGCAGCTCCTCGGCGGTGGCGGCGGCCCGCTCCGCCTCGGCGTTGGTGACGCCGCCCACCACCGCGATGGCCCCCTCCTCGAGCGCCAGCTGCTCGATGGCGGCGGCGGCGCCGTCCGGCTCGCCGCGCGTGTCGCGGATGGCGAGCTTCACGCCCGAGCCCTCGGGGATGGCGAGGCCGATGCCCTGCAGGATCACCTCGCCCCAGCGCTTGTACTGGCCGGAGAGCGGCACGGCGACGCCGATGACGTTGGGCCGGACGAGCGTCAGCCTGGCGATCCGGTCGAGCATGGCCCGCGCCTCGGGGGCGTAGGGCGAGCCGGGGAAGCGCAGGACGAGCTCCTTGGCCGCCTCCTCGGCGCGGGGGTAGTCGCGCAGGTGGAGCTGCACGCGGGCGAGCTTCATCACCACGGCCGGCAGCGCCGGCGAGTCGCCCGGGAGCGACTCCTTCACCTTGGCCACCTCCAGGAAGGTGAGCCGGCCGTCGACGGCGTCGGCGGCGCGGGCGAGCGCGGCGTCGCGGTCGGGGCCCGAGGAGCGGGCGGCCGCCTCGCCCCACCAGCGCACCGCCTCGGGCCAGGCGCGCGCCAGCTCGGCCGCCTCGGCCGCGGCGCGGGCCGCCCCGGGGCGCTGGGGCTCCGGGAGGCGCGCGTAG
>DASTGK010000595.1:0-8127 GCA_035719085.1 Anaeromyxobacteraceae bacterium | reverse complement strand
GCCGCTTCGAGCCGCTCGGCGCCGCGGCCGAGGGCGCGAGCCTGCCCGCGGTGGCGCCGATCGAGCGGCGCGCCCGCCTCCCGGCGACCCCGGAGCGGGCCGCGGCGCCGCTCGCCGGCGCGGACGCATCGTACGAGCCCTGACGCGAACCCAGCGTACGTGCCTCGTCCGTCGCAGGCCGTTCGCGGCGTCGATCTGGACGGCTCCGATCTTTTTTCTTCGCTCCGCGAGGCGCGCAAAATTTTACGTGGAGCCATCACGTCAATGTTGCCTTGCGAAGTCCACAATCCCTGAATTTCGGGCGGGTTTCACGGTCCCGCCCGGGTAAACGTTGACGTCCATCAATTCCAGGGAGGGTCGCTATCCCCTCCTTACCCCCCTCTACCCCCGCCTGCGGCAACTTGGGCCCGCAATTTCTGCATGAGACCATGTCCGAAAAAGCCATCTGAATTTGCGTAGTTGAAAAACAGGTCCGGTTTTGTAGTCTCCCCGGCCACCGGAGGACTTTTCAATGAACGAGATTGGCACCGACATGATCGCCGAGCTGGGGACCAAGGGCGTCTCCCGCCGTGACTTCGTCAAGGTCTGCACCCTCGCCGCTGGCGCGGTGGGTCTCCCGGCGTGGGCCGGCGAGAAGATGGCCGAGAACGTGGAGAAGGGTAAGAAGCCCTCGGTCATCTGGCTGCACTTCCAGGAGTGCACCGGCTGCACCGAGTCGCTGCTGCGCACCAGCCACCCGGACGTCGGGTCGCTGATCCTCGACCTCATCTCGCTCGACTACCACGAGACCCTCTTCGCCGCGGCCGGCTACCAGATCGAGGCCGCGATGGAGAAGGCGATGGAGGAGCACGCCGGCAAGTTCGTGCTCGTCGTCGAGGGCGCCATCCCCGAGAAGGACAACGGCATCTACTGCCGCGTCGGCGGCAAGACCGCCGTCGAGACGCTCAACCGCTGCGCCGCCAAGGCCGGCGCCATCGTGGCCATCGGCTCCTGCGCCTCGTTCGGCGGCATCCCGGCCTCGGCCCCGAACCCGACGGCCGCCACCGGCGCGCCGCAGATCCTGAAGGGCAAGACCGTGGTGACGCTGCCCGGCTGCCCGGCCAACCCGTACAACCTGCTCGGCACCGTCCTGCAGTTCGCCACCTTCGGCACGCTGCCGAAGCTCGACGCCAAGGGCCGCCCCGAGTTCGCCTACAAGCGCGTCATCCACGACGACTGCCAGCGCCGCGCCCACTTCGACAACGGCCGCTTCGCCAAGGCGTTCGGCGACGAGGGCCACCGCGCCGGCTGGTGCCTCTACCAGCTCGGCTGCAAGGGCCCGCAGACCCACGCCAACTGCTCGCTCCTCGACTTCTGCGAGGTCCCGGGCGCGTGGCCCATCGGCATCGGCCACCCCTGCGTCGGCTGCACCGAGGAGGGCATCATGTTCGGCAAGTCGCTGCCGGGCTACTCGAACACGATCCCCATCTACACCAACCTCCCCATCGACAAGCCGACCGCCCCGATGGCCTACCCGGCCATCAACCCGGAGCACGGCGTCGTCGGCGCGAGCCCGGTGGCCGTCGGCGTCGGCAGCGCCATCGTCGGCGCCCTGGTGGGCGCGGGCGTGATGGCCACGAAGAAGCTGTCGGCCGAAGGCGAGCAGGACAAGAAGGAGTAACGACCCATGAGCCTCTCACGACGAGACCTGCTCAAGGGAGCGGTCGCCGCGGGTGCTGCCACCGCGCTCGTCGGGCCTGCCGAGGCCCGCGAGGCGGTGGACGCCAGCCCCGACGCGGTCGGCATGCTCTTCGACTCCACCAAGTGCGTCGGCTGCCGCGCCTGCCAGACGGCCTGCAAGGTCGCCAACGACCTGCCGCCCGACAAGGTCAGCGCCAACGGCGGCGTCTACGACGCCCCCAGCGACCTGAACGGCACGACGAAGAACGTCATCAAGCTCTTCGCCGAGGGTGACCAGCGCCAGTACATGAAGCAGCAGTGCATGCACTGCGTCGACCCGTCCTGCGTGTCGGTCTGCATGATGGGCGCCCTCCACAAGGAGGGGCAGGGCAAGCGCGAGCTCACCGACAAGGTGGGCGGCGAGAAGAAGGGCACCGGCATCGTCATGTACGACGGCGGCCTGTGCGTCGGCTGCCGCTACTGCCAGATCGGCTGCGCCTTCAACGTGCCCAAGTTCGAGTGGTACGACGCGCTGCCGAAGATCGTGAAGTGCGAGCTCTGCCGCCACCGCCGCGACCCGAAGAAGTCCGGGCCGCTCGCGGTCGCCAACCCGGCCTGCTGCGAGGTCTGCCCCCGCGGCGCGGTGATCTACGGCAAGCGGGAGGAGCTGCTGGCCGAGGCGAAGCGGCGCGTCGCCGCCGCCCCCAAGGCGTACGGCGCGCACATCTACGGCGAGAAGGACGGCGGCGGCACGCAGGTGCTCTACCTCACCGCCGCGGGCGTCTCCTTCGAGCAGCTCGGCCTGCCGACGCTGCCCGAGGAGTCGAGCGCGCACTTCTCCGAGAAGGTCTCGCACGCGCCGTACCTGTACGGCATCACGCCGGTGGCGCTCTACGCGGCCATGGCCTTCGTCATCAACCGGAACAAGCAGAACGAGGAAGGCGCCGGTCACGGCGAGGAGGGCAAGTAGATGAGCGCCCACGACCACGCGAAGCCCATCGGGGGCAAGGTCCTCGACCCCCTGATGAAGACGCTGCTCGCCATCTTCGCCGTCTCCGCGGTGGTGATGGTCTACCGGTTCTTCACCGGCATCGGGCCGGTGTCGAACATGACCGACGGCTTCACCTGGGGCATCTGGGAGCCGGTCAACGTCGTCGTCTTCACCGGCATCGGCGCCGGCGCCTACGGCGTCGGCCTCCTCTGCTACCTGCTCAACAAGGGCAAGTACCACGGGCTGGTCCGCCCGGCGGTGCTGGTCGGCGCCATCTGCTACACCCTCGGCGCCTCCTCCATCCTCGTCGCCCTGGGCCGGTACTGGAACTCCTACTGGCTGCCCTGGGTGCCGTACTGGAACCTGGGCTCGGCGCTGCTCGAGGTCGCGGTCTGCGTCCTCAGCTACGTCATCGTGCTCTGGGTCGAGGTGCTGCCCCCGGTGCTCGAGGGCGCGGCGGCCTCCGCCTCGCCGAAGTGGTCGGCGGTGGGCAAGACCTGGGGGCCCAAGCTGGCCAAGGCGATGCCGTACATCATCGCCCTCGCCATCCTGCTCCCCACCATGCACCAGAGCTCGCTCGGCGGCCTGATGCTCATCGCCGGGCCGAAGATCCACCCGCTCTGGCACAACGCGCTGCTCCCCACCCTCTTCCTCATCTCCTGCCTGTCGATGGGGTACGGCGCGGTGGTGGTGCTGGTGAACGTGCTGCGCCTCACCTGGAACGCGAAGCAGGACCAGAAGCTCTTCGCCGAGATGTCCAAGGTGAACGCCGGCCTGCTCGCCCTCTACCTCGTGCTGCGCGTCGGCGAGGTGGTGGTCCACGGCAAGCTCCGCTACCTGGGCGCCAACTTCCCCACCGTCCTCTTCCTCTTCGAGCTGGCCCTCTTCGCCGCCCCGGCCGTCATGTTCTTCTCCGGGAAGGTGCAGGCCAACCGCGGCCTGACCTTCGGCGCGGCGCTGCTCTCGGTGGCGGCCGGCGCCTTCTACCGGGTCGACACCTACCTGAGCATGTACCGCCCGGCCGGCTGGACCTCGGCCGGCACGCCCAAGGTCGCCGGCTGGGACTACTTCCCCTCGCTCGGTGAGACCACGGTGACGGTCGGCATGGCCGCCATCGGCATGGCCGTCTTCATCCTCATCTCCCGCAAGTTCCCCGTCGTGGTCGTCGACGACAACCCCTCCACCCTCGGCAGCGGCAACGTCCGCGCCGCCTCCAGCCGCTAGAGGTGCCCAAATGAGCACGCGAGTCACCATCGACCCCATCACCCGCATCGAAGGCCACCTCCGCATCGACCTCGAGGTCGACGGCGGGCGGGTGTCCAAGGCGTTCTCCTCGGGCACCATGTGGCGCGGCATCGAGGTCATCCTGCAGGGGCGCGACCCCCGCGACGCCTGGGTCTTCACCCAGCGCATCTGCGGCGTCTGCACCACCGTGCACGCCATCGCCTCGGTCCGCAGCGTGGAGAGCGCCCTCGGCCTCGAGATCCCGCTCAACGCTCAGCTGATCCGCAACATCATCATCTCGGCCCACGCGCAGCACGACCACATCGTGCACTTCTACCACCTGTCCGCGCTCGACTGGGTCGACGTGGTCAGCGCCCTCTCGGCCGATCCGGCCAAGGCGGCGGCGCTCGCCGAGAAGATCAGCAACTGGCCGGGCAACTCGGTCAAGGCGCTGACGGCGGTGAAGGAGAAGCTGGCCGGGTTCGTCAAGGCCGGCCAGCTCGGCCCGTTCACCAACGGCTACTGGGGCCACCCGGCGATGAAGCTGCCGCCCGAGGTGAACCTGCTGGCCGTGGCCCACTACCTCCAGGCGCTCGACATCCAGCGCAAGGCGAACCAGGTGGTGGCCATCCTCGGGGCCAAGACGCCGAACATCCAGAACCTGGCCGTCGGCGGCGTGGCCAACGCCATCAACCTCGACAACCCGGCCACGCTCAACATGGAGCGGCTGTACCGGGTGAAGAGCCTCCTCGAGGAGGTCCAGTCCTTCATCACCCAGTGCTACCTGCCGGACGTGGCGGCGGTGGCCGGCTTCTACCCGGACTGGTTCAAGTACGGCGCCGGCGTCACCAACTACCTGTGCGTCCCGGACATGCCGACCGACGCCAAGATGACGAAGTTCGACCTGCCGGGCGGCGTCATCACCACCGGGGCGAAGGACGTCGAGAAGATCACCTCCTGGGACAAGAAGCAGCCGTTCGTCGCCAAGGTGACCGAGGGCGTGGCCCGCAGCTACTACGAGGGCAAGGAGCAGCTCCACCCGTGGAAGGGCGAGACCAAGCCCAACTACACGGGTGACTGGAAGGCGGAGACCGCGGCGCCGGAGAAGTACAGCTGGGTCAAGGCGCCCCGCCTCGACGGCAAGCCGATGCAGGTCGGCCCGCTCGCCCAGGTGCTCGTCGGCTTCCTCACCGGCCACGAGCTCACCGTCAAGTACGTCACGGCCGCCATCAAGACGGTCAAGGCGATCCACAACATCGACGTCACCCCGGCGATGCTCCACTCGACGCTGGGCCGCCACGCGGCGCGCGCCATCCGGTGCGCCATGATGGGCGAGCTCTCGCTCAAGCACTGGGGCCTGCTCGCCGAGAACGTCGGCAAGGGCGACACCGCCATCTTCGTCGACCCCATGGCCAACCTGAAGGCCGGGACGGTCTACGAGGGCGTCGGCCTCCACGAGGCGCCGCGCGGCACGCTCTCGCACTGGACGGTCATCGAGAGCGACGGCAAGGGGATGAAGCTGAAGAACTACCAGGCCGTGGTCCCCTCGACCTGGAACGCCGGTCCCCGCGACGAGAAGGACCAGGCCGGCCCGTACGAGGCCTGCCTCGTCGGCAACCCCATCGCCGATCCGAAGCTGCCGCTCGAGGCGCTCCGCACCATCCACTCGTTCGACCCGTGCCTGGCCTGCGCCATCCACACGCACGACGCCGACGGCAACGAGGTGAGCCAGGTGAAGGTGGGCGTCTAGCCCCCGATCTGGCGTAGCATCCGATCCCGCCGCCGGGATGCCGGCGGCGGGATCTCCGTTTTCCTGGGCTGGGGGAAGAGAGGCACCGTGTCTCGCATCTCCGTCATCGGCATCGGCAACGTCCTCGAGGGGGACGACGCGCTCGGGCCGACCGTGGTCCGGCTCTTCGAGGCCGCCTACGCCGTCCCCGAGGACGTCTCCGTCATCGACGGCGGCACGCCGGGGCTCGACCTGACCGCCTACATGGCCGGGCTCGAGGCGCTGGTGGTGGTCGACGCCATCAAGTCGAAGACCGGCACGCCCGGCGAGATCCGGGTCCTCGACAAGCCCGGCATCCTCAACCGCGGCCCCATCGTCGCCATGAGCCCGCACGAGCCGGGCCTGCGCGAGTCGATCCTCCACGCCGAGTTCCAGGGCGTGGCCCCCAGGGACGTGCGGCTGGTGGGCGTGGTGGCCGGCTCCATCGACTTCGGCTGCCAGCTCACCCCGGCGGCGCGCGCCGCCCTGCCCGGCGCCGTCGAGCAGGTGCGGGCCCAGCTCGCCTCGCTCGGTGTCGCGGTGGCGAAGCGCGACCAGCCGCTCGACCCCGACCTCTGGTGGGAGAAGCCGCAGCCGTCGCTCGGCTCGTGACGCCCGGGGGCGCGCCGCCGGCGTCCGCATGACCAGCACCGCTCCAGACGGCGGGCCCGCCCGGCCCGGCGAGGGGAGACGGATCGCGCTCACCGGCACGGTCCAGGGGGTGGGGTTCCGTCCCTTCGTCTACCGGCTGGCCCACGCCGCCGGCGTCGCCGGGCGCGTCCGCAACGACGCCGCCGGCGTGACCATCGAGGCCTTCGGCAGCCCGGCCGCGCTCGACGCCTTCGAGCGCCGGCTCCGCACCGAGCACCCGCCCGCCGCCGTCATCGAGACGCTGGAGCGCGGCCCCATCCCGTTCGAGCCGGTGGCCGGGTTCGAGATCGTCCGGAGCGGCCCGTCCGCCGAGCGGCGCGTCGCCCTGCCCCCCGACCTCGCCACCTGCGACGCCTGCGCCCGCGAGGTGGCCGACCCGGCCGACCGGCGCTTCCGCTACCCGTTCACCAACTGCACCGACTGCGGCCCGCGCTTCACCATCGCGCTCGGCGTGCCCTACGACCGACCGGTCACCACCATGGCCGGCTTCACCATGTGCCCGGCCTGCGCCGCCGAGTACGCCGACCCGCTCGACCGGCGCTTCCACGCCCAGCCGAATGCCTGCCCCGCCTGCGGCCCGCGCCTGGCGCTCCTCGACCCGGCCGGCCAGCCGCTCCCGGGCGAGCCCATCGCCGCGGCCGCCGCCGCGCTCCGCGCCGGCCGGGTGGTGGCGGTGAAGGGGATCGGCGGCTGGCACCTCGCCTGCGACGCCACCTCCCCCGCCGCCGTGGCCCGGCTGCGCGAGCGGAAGCGGCGCGAGGCGAAGCCGCTCGCGGTGATGGTGGCCGACCTGGCCGCGGCGCGGGCGCTCGCCTCGCCGGGCGCCGCCGAGGAGCGGCTCCTCGCCTCGGTGGAGCGCCCCATCGTCCTGTGCCGCCGCCGCCCCGGCGCGCCGCTCGCGCCCGAGGTGGCGCCCGACAGCCCGCTCGTCGGCCTGCTCCTCCCCTACGCGCCGCTCCACCACCTGCTCCTCGCCGAGGCCGGCCGCCCGCTCGTGATGACGAGCGGCAACCTCTCCGACGAGCCGATCGCCTTCGAGGACGCCGAGGCGCTCCGGCGGCTCGGCGAGGTGGCCGATCTCTTCCTCGGCCACGACCGGCCCATCGCCTCGCGCTGCGACGACTCGGTGGCCCGGGTGGTGGCCGGCCGGCCGCTCCTGCTGCGCCGCTCGCGCGGCTGGGTCCCCCGCCCCGTCCGCACCCGCCGCCGCTTCGAGCGGCCGGTGCTCGGCGCCGGGGCGCAGCTCAAGAACGCCTTCTGCCTGGCCCGCGGCGACGAGGCGACGCTCGGCCCGCACGTCGGCGACCTCGACGGCCTCGAGACCTACGCCGCCTACGAGGCGGCGGTGGCGCGGCTCGAGGCCTTCCTCGAGCTGCGGCCCGAGGTGGTCGGCTGCGACCTCCACCCGCTCTACCTCTCCACCCGCTACGCCCGCGAGCGGGCCGCCGCGCTCGGTGCGCCGCTCGTCGAGGTGCAGCACCACCACGCCCACGCCGCCGCCGCCATGGCCGAGCACGGGCTCGACGGCCCGGTGCTGGCGCTCTGCTGGGACGGCACCGGCCTCGGCACCGACGGCACGGCCTGGGGCGGCGAGCTGCTCCTCGCCGAGCCGGGCCGCTTCGATCGGCTCGCCACCTTCCGGCCGCTGCCGCTCGCCGGCGGCGACCAGGCGGTGCGCCAGCCCTGGCGGCTCGCCCTCGCCGCCCTGCTCGACGCCTTCGACGGCGCCCCGCCCCTCGACGGGCTCGCGCTCTTCCGCGCGGTGAAGCCGGGCGACGTGGCGGTCGTGCGCCGCATGATCGCAGCCGGCGTGAACGCGCCGGCCGCCCACGGC
>DASTGK010000594.1:0-3914 GCA_035719085.1 Anaeromyxobacteraceae bacterium | reverse complement strand
GTGCTCGGCGCCGCCGACGTGGCGGTCTTCGACGCCAACACCGACGAGGTCTACGCCAGGGCGCACGTCCCGGGCGCGGTCCACCTCGACGAGTACCGGCGCTACCCGGCCGCGACGCTCCCGGCCGACAAGGCGTCGCGCGTCGTCTTCTACTGCAAGAACACGCATTGAATGTCGAGCCACGAGGCGGCGCGGCGCGCCGTCCAGCTCGGCTACCGGAATGTCTTCGTCATGACCGACGGCATCGACGGGTGGGTGAAGGCCGGCCTGCCGGTGGCGGGGCGGACGTAGCTCAGCCCGCCGAGCCCGCCCCGAACGCCTCCCGGAAGGCGGCGGGCGTGTGGACCACCTTCTTGGCGGCGTAGTCGTAGAAGACGACGCCGGTCTTCACGCGCGCGATCTCCTTGCCCGTGCCGGCGTCGGTGAGGCGAAAGAGGAAGTCGCAGCCGCGCGTCTTCACCTCGGCCACCGCCGCCTCGATCCGCAGCACCATCCCGTACTTCCCCTCGGCCCGGTAGACGACCGCGGCGTCCACCTGGATGAGCCCGGCGCCGGCCACGTCGAGCTCCGACCAGCCGTGGCGCGCGAGCAGCTGGACCCGCGCCTCCTGCGCCAAGGTCAGCACCCGGTCGTTGCCTAGGTGGTTGCCGTAGTTGAGGTCGCTCACCCGGATGGGCAGCTCGGTGGCGAACGGGAAGCTCTCGGGCAGCTCGATCTCGACGCGGGCCATGGCCCTGCCTACCGCGAGGCCGCCCCCGGGCGCCACCGCCGCCGCGCCGGGGTGCATCGACGCCGCGCGTCGTGACGCTCGATCCACCGCCCTCTACCCTGCGCCGATGGAACCGACCCTCTTCCAGAAGCTCTGGGCCCGCGACGGCTGGTCCGGCCTCCCCGTCCACCGCACCCTCCTCACGCCGCTCTCCTTCCTCGAGCACACCCTCCACGTCGCGCCGGAGAAGGTCGGCGTGGTCGACGGCGCGCGCCGCTTCACCTGGCGCGAGGTGGGCGACCGCGTCTACCGGCTGGCGAGCGCGCTCCGCCGCGCCGGCGTGCGCAAGGGCGACCGCGTGGCCGTCCTCTCGCCCAACGCCGCCGAGGTGCTCGAGGCCCACTTCGGCGTGCCGCAGATCGGCGCGGTGCTCGTGGCCGTCAACACCCGCCTCTCGGCGCCGGAGGTGGTGACCATCCTGCGCCACGCCGGCGCCCGCGTGCTCGTCTGCGACCCGGCCATGGCCGAGATCGCCCAGGCCGCGCGGGCCGAGCTCGACCTCTCCTTGCTCGTCTGGACCGGCGCCGGCGGCGACCGCGAGCCGACCTGGGGCGAGATCGGCTACGAGCGCTTCCTCGCCATCGGCTCGCCCGAGCCGTTCGTGCCCGACGTGGACGACGAGGAGCAGGTCATCACCATCAACTACACGAGCGGCACCACGGGCCAGCCGAAGGGCGTCATGTACACGCACCGCGGCGCCTACCTCAACGCGCTCGGCGAGATCGTCGAGACCGGCCTCGGGGCCGAGAGCGTCTACCTCTGGACGCTGCCGATGTTCCACTGCAACGGCTGGTGCTTCACCTGGGCGGTCACCGCCGCCGGCGCGCGCCACGTCGTCATCCCCAAGGTCGAGCCGGCCCGCGTCTTCCAGCTCGTCGCCGAGGAGGGGGTGACGCACCTGTGCGGCGCCCCGACGGTGCTCGTCATGCTCCAGTCGGAGCTCCCCTCGCCCGACTTCCGCTTCACCCGGCCGCTCCGCGCCGTGGTGGCCGGCGCGCCGCCGCCCCCCTCGGTCATCGGCCGCATGGAGGCGCTCGGCGCCAGCATCACGCACGTCTACGGCCTCACCGAGACCTACGGGCCGCACACCGTCTGCAAGTGGAAGGCGGCCTGGGACGGCGAGTCGCCCGACGCCCGCGCCGCCTTGAAGGCGCGCCAGGGGGTCGGCTACGTCCACGCGCCGGAGCTGCGCGTCGTCGACGAGGGGATGCACGACGTCCCGGCCGACGGCCAGACCATGGGCGAGATCGTGATGCGCGGCAACAACGTGATGAAGGGCTACTTCCGCGACGCCGACACCACCGCCGCCGCCTTCGCCGGCGGCTGGTTCCACTCCGGCGACCTCGGCGTCATGCACCCGGACGGCTACGTCGAGCTGCGCGACCGGAAGAAGGACATCATCATCTCCGGCGGCGAGAACGTCTCGACGGTCGAGGTGGAGAAGGTGCTCTTCTTCCACCCCGCGGTGCTCGAGGCGGCGGTGGTCGGAATCCCGGACGAGAAGTGGGGCGAGGTGCCGAAGGCCTTCGTCACGCTGCGCCCCGGGCGCGAGGCGACCGAGCGCGAGATCATCGAGTACTGCCGCGAGCACCTGGCCCACTTCAAGTGCCCGAAGAAGGTCGAGTTCGGCCCGCTCCCCAAGACGTCCACCGGCAAGACGCAGAAGTTCAAGCTGCGCGAGAAGGAGTGGGCCGGCCACCCGAGCCGCATCCGGTAGCACCCGCGCCGCCGCCCCGGCGCGCGCGCCGGGAGCCCCCGCCCGGACCGCCCCGCCGGGGGGCGCGGGCGGGGCGCGGCGCGGCTCGACTCGCCCGGCCGCCTCCGCTACGCTCGGACGCCCCCGGAGCGGAGCGACCCCATGATACTGCTCGTGAACGGCCCCAACCTGAACCTCCTCGGCGAGCGCGAGCCCGAGGTCTACGGCCGGACCACCCTGGCCGAGATCGAGGCGATGGTGCGCGACGCCGCCGCCGGGTGGAACGTGGCGGTGAAGCCCTTCCAGTCCAACTCGGAGGGGGCGCTCATCGACTTCATCCACGAGCACCGCAAGGCGGCGCGCGGCATCATCATCAACCCCGGCGGCTACACCCACACCAGCGTCGCCCTCCACGACTGCCTGAAGGGCGTGGCCGCGCCGGCCGTCGAAGTGCACCTCTCCAACATCCACGCGCGCGAGGAGTTCCGGAAGAAGAGCATCGTGGCCGCCGCCTGCCGCGGCCAGATCACCGGCCTCGGCGTGCGCGGCTACATCCTCGCCGTCGAGTGGCTCTGCGCCGAGATCGGCGCCCAGCCGAAGCGCTAGCGCGAGCCCACCCCGGAGCCGGCGACCGCCGAGCCCGGCGCCCCGCGCCGGGGGCGGCGTCCGAGCGCCATGCCCCGCGTCGCCGTCCTCCTCCCCGCCCGCGACGCCGCCCGGACGCTCCGCGCCGCGGCCGTCTCCATCCTGCGCCAGACGGCGCGCGACCTCGCGCTCGTGGTGGTGGACGACGGCTCGACCGACGCGACGCCCGCCGTGCTCGACCGGCTCGCCGCGCGCGACCGGCGCGTCCGCGTGGTGCGCGGCCCGGGGGAGGGGATCGCCCGCGCCCTCGGCCGCGGCCTCGCCGCCGTCGACGCCCCGCTCGTCGCCCGCATGGACGCCGACGACGTCGCCTGGCCGCGCCGGCTGGAGCTGCAGCTCGCCGCGCTCGAGGCCGACCCGTCGCTGGCGGCCGTCGGGGCGCGGGTGCGGCTCATCCCGCGCGCCCTGGTCCGCGGCGGCATGCGCCGCTACGTCGCCTGGCTGAACGGCCTCGTCACGCCGGAGCTGGTGGCGCGCGACCTCTTCGTCGAGGCGCCGCTCGTCCACCCGGCGGCGCTGCTGCGGCGCGACGCCCTCGACGCGGCCGGCGGCTGGCGCGACGGCCCCTTCCCCGAGGACTACGACCTCTGGCTGCGGCTCGCGGCGCGCGGCGGCCGGCTCTCGAACGTCCCCGCGACGCTCCTCGACTGGCGCGAGTCGCAGGGCCGGCTCACGCGCACCGACGGTCGCTACGCCCTCGACCGGCACATGGCGCTCAAGTGCGCCGCGCTCGCCGCCGGGCCGCTCGCCGGCGCCCGCGAGGTGGCGCTCTGGGGGGCGGGCGAGACCGGGCGCGCCTTCGCC
>DASTGK010000593.1:0-9474 GCA_035719085.1 Anaeromyxobacteraceae bacterium | reverse complement strand
GGCGAAGCGCGGCTCGGCGTGGCAGGCGGTGCAGGCCGCCACCGGCCCGGGCGACCCCACCGTCGCCTTGCCCTGGCCGGCGGCGTGCGGCTCGAGGGCGCGGTCGCAGCGGTCGAGGGCGCGCCGCTGCTCGTCGTTGAGCGCCGGGGCCGGCAGCTCGGGGCCGCGCGGGCGCGCCTCGAAGCGCGGGGGCTCGCCAGCGAGGACGCGATGCCAGCGCTTCCCCTCCTTCGAGTCGGCGGCGCGCCGCACGCCGGCCGAGAGCCGCTCCCAGGTGACCGGCGAGGGCTCGAGCTCCAGCACGACGCGGCCGTCCACCGCCCAGGCGGGCGGCGGCTCGTCGAAGAGGACGGCGCGGCGGCTGCGGGTGCGGCGCGCCACGACGCCGGTCGGCGCGTCGTCGCGCTCCTCCCGGCGCAGGGTGACGGTGACGAGGGCGCCGACGCCGATGCGCGCGCCGTCGATGGGCCGGCCGCGCCGCTCGTAGGCCACGAGCGCCCGCCCGGCGAGCGCCGACTCCTCGGCCGCCTCGACGTCGGCCACGGCGAGCCCGCGCGCCTCGCGCTCGGCGAGCGAGAGCCGGGAGCGCGCCTCGGCCAGGCGGGCGCGCTCCTCGTCGCGCTCGGCGGCGAGCAGCGCCTGGAGCCGGGCGAGGTGTTCGGCGAGATCCACGGGCCATGGTTATAGGCCAGGTGCGGACGGCGAACAGGGGTGCCGCGGGCCGTCCGCGCGGCGTCAGAAGGTGAGCGCGATGCCGAGCGGCAGCGGCGTCACCGCCACGCGCGGGCCCGGCGCGGAGGGCCCGGAGGTCTCGGGCCGGTGCATCAGCCACGGCACCGCCCAGCCGGCGGCCGAGCCGACGGCGGCGCCGACGAGGACGTCGGTGAGGTAGTGCTTGTCGCCGGCGATGCGCAGGTAGCCGACCACGGTGGCCGCGCCGAGGCCGACGCCGAGCACCCAGGGCGCGCCGGGGTCGCGCCGGAGGTGGGCCACCGTGCCCGCGCCCACGGCCAGCGAGAAGGCCATGGCGGTGTGGCCGGACCAGAAGGAGAGGTTGTCGTCCGGGTCGGGGCGGCGGTCGGGGTTGGTGTAGTTCCCGTAGTGGACGAAGGGGCGCTGCCGGCCGACGGCGTACTTCACCACCTGGCCGAGGCTGCCGGCGATGGTCACCGCCTCGGAGACGACGAGCAGGTCGACGAACCCCTCGCGCCAGCCCTGGCCGCCGGCGCGGGAGGCGAGGAGCGCGTGGGTCGCGACGCCCAGGGGCATGACGGCGCCGACCAGCACGTCGGAGGCGCGGCGCGGCGGCTCGATCCAGGGGAGGACGAGGAGCTGGCGCGCCCGGGCGTCGAGCCCGTCGACGCCGCAGACGCGGCAGGTCGAGGGGGCGAGCTGCGGCTTCGCGAGCTCGGTGCCGGCCCAGAAGGCGGTGGCGCCGAGCGTGAGCGGCAGGTCCACCTCGAGCCGGTAGCGCAGCTCGCCGCGCTCGGCCAGGGCGCGGGGCGCGGCGGCGAGGAGGAGCAGGGCGGCGGCGGCGCGGGCGGTGCGCATCGGCCGACGGTATCATCGGCGCATGGCCGGCAGGGCAGACCGTGGAGCGGGCGGTGGGCCGGGCGGCGAGCCGGGTGGCGGCGGCGACCCGTTCGACGGGCCGGTGCCGCTGCCGCTCGACGGCGTCCTCGACCTGCACGCCTTCGACCCGCGCGACGTGGGCGAGCTGGTGCCGGCCTGGATCGAGGAGAGCCACGCCGCCGGCCTGCGCGCGCTCCGGATCGTCCACGGCAAGGGGACCGGGGCGCTGCGGCGCACGGTCGAGGCGCTCCTCTCGCGCCACCCGCTCGTCGCGGCCTGGCGCCCCGCCGGCGAGGAGGCCGGCGGCTGGGGCGCGACCCTCGTCACGCTGCGGGGATAGAGCGAGAAATCGTCCGAACCCGAACCCGAACCCGAACGCGTGCCCCGTGCCCGTGAGCCGTTCCCGAGCGCCCCTTCACCGCAGTCCTCTCTCACCTCGCTCTTACAGTCGCGCCGCCGCCGCGTCGAGCGCGGCCTCGAGCTTCCCGGCCTCCGGCCCGCTCCCCTGGGCCAGGTCGGGCGCGCCGCCGCCTTTGCCGCCGACCACCGCCACCGCCTCGCGGAGCAGGTCGCCCATCGACGCCCCGGGCCCCTTGGGGCGGGCGAAGCACAGGTACGCCCGCCCCTCCTCGACCGCGCCGAGGAGCGCCGTCCGGCCGCGCGCCGCGAGCCCGGACCCGACGCCGCGCAGCCAGGCCGCCGCCCCGCCGCCCGGGGGGACGAGCACCGCCCGCACCACCGCCGCCCCGCCCTCGGCGAGCCGCGCCGCCTCGCCGTCAGCGAGCGCCGCCGCCAGCCGCTCGGCCTCCTTGCGCCGCGCCGCCAGGTCCTCGGCCGTCCTCGCCGCCGCCGTCGCCACCTCGGCCGCCGCGCAGCGCAGCGCCTCGGCGGCGCGCAGGAGCCGCTCGTTCGCCTCGGCGAGGAGCCGCACCGTCCGCGCCCCCCAGACGAACTCGACGCGCGTCCCGGCGCCCCACCTCTGCGCCCGCAGCACCGCCACGGCGCCGACCTCGCCGGTGCGCCGCGGGTGGGTCCCGCCGCAGGGCGAGGCGTCCACGATGCCGCCCTGCGCCGCGCTCCCCACCACCACCACCCGCGACCCCTTCACCGCCTCCTTGCGCAGCGGCAGCTCGGCCAGCTCCTCCGGCTCGTAGTCGCGCGCCTCCACCGGCAGGTCGCGGAAGACGAGCTCGTTGGCCCGCCCCTCCGCCGCCCGCAGCGCCGCCGCGTCGAGCCGCGCCGCCGGCGCGTCGAGGTCGATGGTCGAGGTCTCGGCGCCCAGGTGGAAGGAGACGGTGCGGGCGCCGAGCAGCGCCTCGAAGGCGGCGGAGAGCAGGTGCTGCCCGTGGTGCTGCTGCAGGTGGTCCCGCCGCCGCTCCCGGTCGACCGCCCCGTGGACCGCGCCCGACGGCGCCGGGCCGCCGAGCGCGTGCAGGATCTCGCCCTCCACCTCCTGCACGTCGACCACCGGGACGCCCCCCAGGAGGCCGCGGTCGGCGGGCTGGCCGCCTCCCTCGGGGTAGAAGGCGGTCCGGTCGAGGACCACGGCCGGCCGGTCGCCGAGCGATCGGGTGGCGAGCACGTTGGCTTCGAAGTCGAGCAGGTCGGCGTCGGTCAGGTAGAGGCGGACGGTCACGCGCCGAGTGTAGTCGGATCGGCGCCCGGGCGCCGCGAAAACCCTGTCGGGCTGGCGGGTTGAGTGATGTTCACACCCCCGTCACACGCCTCGTTTGACTCGTGTGACGAAACGGGTATCGTCCGCCGCGCCGCCACCAACCGGGAGTTTGCATGCTTCAGCGACTGATGCCGAAGACGGACGATTTCTTCTCCGATTTCGAGGCCCAGTGCGCGGCCGTGGTCGAGGGGGCGCTCCTGCTGAAGGGGCTGCTCGACGACTTCACCGACGTGCCGGCCAAGTGCCAGGCCATCAAGGACGTCGAGCACCGCGCCGACGACATCACCCACCGCGCCTTCGCCCGGCTCCACACCCAGTTCATCACCCCGTTCGACCGCTCCGAGATCCACCGGCTGCTGTCGCGCATCGACGACGTGCTCGACCTGGCCGACGCGGCCGCCGAGCGGCTCGGCCTCTACGACATCGACCAGGTGCTGCCCGAGGCGCGCGAGCTGGCCTCGGTGCTGGTGGAGCAGGCCCGCAAGATGGAGGAGGCGGTGCGCGGGCTCAGGGAGATGAAGAAGAACCCGCAGCGCGTGCTCGAGGCGTGCAAGGAGATGAACGTCCTCGAGAACCAGGCCGACACGCTGACGCGGCAGACCATGGCCAAGCTCTTCAAGCGCGGCAACGATCCCCTGACGGTCATGAAGTGGAAGGAGATCATCGACCTCATCGAGGACGCCACCGACCGCGCCGAGGACGTCGCCAACGTCATCGAGGGCGTGGTCCTCGAGCACGCCTGATCGCCGGTTCGCCGCCGCACCCACCACACCTTCGCTCGCGCGCCCACCCCCATGCTCCTCGCCGTCGTCATCGGCCTCATCCTGGTCGCGCTGGCGTTCGACTTCATCAACGGCTTCCACGACGCCGCCAACTCCATCGCCACGGTGGTCTCGACGCGGGTGCTCTCCCCGCTCTGGGCCGTCGTGCTGGCCGGCTTCTTCAACTTCGTGGCGGCCGCGCCGGTGCTCTGGGGCTCCGAGCTCAAGGTGGCCAACACCATGGGCAAGGGCGTCATCCAGTTCGAGCAGCTGAAGAGCTACGGCGACACCGTGGTGCTGACGGTGATCTTCGCCGCGCTGGCCGGCGCCATCGTCTGGAACCTGCTCACCTGGTGGTGGGGGCTCCCGTCCTCCTCGTCCCACGCGCTGGCCGGCGGCCTCATCGGCGCCGCGCTGCCGTCGCTCGGCACCTCCGGCCTGGTCTGGTACCTGCCCAACCCGAAGGGCGGCTTCCCGTCCGGCATCGCCGTCATCGTCGCCTTCATCGTCCTCTCGCCGGTGATCGGCATGGTGCTCGGCACCGCCACGATGGTGACGGCGGCCTGGGTGGTGCGGCGGTTCACGCCGGCCAAGGTCGACCGCTGGTTCCGGCGGCTCCAGCTCGTCTCCGCCTCGATCTTCTCCTTCAGCCACGGCACCAACGACGCCCAGAAGGTCATGGGCATCATCGCGGTGATCCTCTACGGCACCATCTGGAAGGGGCAGACCTTCCACGTGCCGTTCTGGGTGGTGCTCTCCTGCCACGCCGCCATCGGCCTCGGCACCGCCTTCGGCGGCTGGCGCATCGTCCGGACCATGGGCCACAACCTGACGAAGCTGCAGCCCATCGGCGGCTTCTGCGCCGAGACGGGCGGCGGCGTCACCATCCTCGGCCTCGCGGCCCTGGGCATCCCGGTCTCGACCACCCACACCATCACCGGCGCCATCGTGGGCGTCGGCTCGACCAAGGGCTCCCGGGCGGTGCGCTGGGGCGTGGCCGGCCGCATCATCTGGGCCTGGATCTTCACCATCCCGGCCTCGGCGGCGGTGGCCGCGGTCATCTACTACGTCACCAGCGGGCTGCTCGGCGCCTTCGGGAGCTGAGCGGCTCGCCCGGCGTCAGCCGGCGGCGCGGCGGGAGGCGAGCATCCCGCAGGCGGCGTGCCGATCCTGGCCGCCGGAGTAGCGGCGCACGATCGGCTGGCCGGGCAGGTGGCGGGCCAGGAGATCTCGGAAGGCGTTCCACTCCGGCTCGGTGGGCGGGCGGAAGCGGCCGGTGGCGTCGTTCACGGCGATCGGGTTGAGCCGCACCGGGATGCCGGCGAGCAGCCGGCCGAGCGCCGCGGCGTCCTCCTCGCCGGTGTTGACGCCTGCCATCATCACGTACTCGAGCGTCACCCGGCCGCGCGCCGCCGCGTGCTCGCGCACCGCGTCGACCAGCTCCTCGAGCGGCCAGGCCTTCTCCACCGGCATGAGGGCGCGCCGCTTCTCCGGCAGCGCCGCGTTGAGCGAGACGCAGAGCCGGAACTTGTGCCCCTCGGCGGTGTAGCGCCGGATCATGGGGACGACGCCGACCGTCGAGATGGAGATGCGCCGGCCGTCGATGCGGGCGCCCGAGGGGTCGCAGAGCGCGTAGGCGGCGTCGAGCACGGCGTCGTAGTTGGCGAAGGGCTCGCCCTGCCCCATGAAGACCACGCCGGTGAGCGGGCGGGAGGAGTCGGCCCGGACGTGGAGCACCTGCGCCACCATCTCCCAGGCGGCGAGCGAGCGGCCCAGGCCGAGCCGGCCGGTGGCGCAGAAGGCGCAGCCCATGGCGCAGCCGGCCTGCGACGAGAGGCAGGCGACGTGGTGCGTGTCGAAGAGCGGGATGCGGACCGTCTCCAGCCGGGCGCCGTCGGGCGCGGCCAGCAGGTACTTGCGGAAGCCGTCGGCGGCGTCGACGCGCTCCAGCTCGGCGAGCGCGCCCGGCGTCGCCAGCGCCTCGACCCGGTCGAGCACCTCGCGCCGGACGTTGCGGGCGCGCCGCAGCGGCTCGCCGCGGCCGACCACGGCGCCGAGGATGCGCCGGGCGTCGTCGAGCGCGATCCCGGCGCGGGCGGCGAGCGCGCGGCTGTCCTGTCCCGCGAGGTGGAGCATGGGCGGGTGGAAGATAGCTGATCTCACCCTCCGAACCCGAACCCGAACCCGAACCCGTCGGCCGTGGCCGTGGCCACGTGGCCCTGCCGTTCCGTGCCCGTGCCCGGTCTGAGCCTGCTCTCGGCACGGGTCACGGGTCACGGGTCACGGAGCTCACGGAGACGGGGCACGGGTTCGCGTTCGGGTGCGGGTTCGGGCGTTCTGCTAGATTCCGCGCATGCGCACCGTCCTCGCCCCCGCCGCCGTCGCCGTCGCGCTCCTCACCGCTTGCATGGTCGTCCCCCGCGGCTACATGGCGCCGCCGCCGGAGCCGGTCTACCGGTCCGCTCCGCCGCCTCCGGCGCGGCTCCTCTCGGAGGGCGAGGCGGCCGACGTGGCGCTGCGCTACGCCTACGCCCAGGGGATGGGTCGGATGCGGGTGCACCACGCCAACTTGGACGGCGCCGGGCGGTGGCACGTCGACCTGCGCGGCGACCGCGGCAAGGACAAGGCGAAGCTGCTCATCGACGCCCGGACGGGCGAGGTGGTGAGAGCGAAGATGAGGGACGCGGACTAGCGCCGCTCACCCACTTGTTCCCCTCGAGCAGGAAGCGCCAGCGGCGGCCGGCCCAGGCGCCGGCGTAGTGCACGTTCACCCGCGGTGTCACGCGGATCCGCTCCGGCGGCGGCGGGGCGTCCTCCAGCCAGAGCTCGGCGCCGCCGAGCACCATGCCGTCGTGGCGCGCCCGGGTGACGCCGAGGGCGCGGCACAGGTTGCCCGGGCCGCGCGTCGAGTGCAGGCACCCCTCGAGCGGCTCGGCGGCGCGCAGGAGCACCGCCGACGGCTCGCCGGCCAGGCCGGTGACGACGTTGAGGCAGTGGCTCGCCCCGTAGATCAGGTAGACGTAGGCCACCCCGGGCGGCCCGAACATGATGGCGGCGCGCGGCGTGGGCCCGCGGTGGGCGTGCGAGGCCCGGTCGCGCGGCCCGTGGTAGGCCTCGGCCTCGACGAGGCGCGCCGCCCGCCGCACCGGCCCGTCCTGCCGCACCAGCACCTTGCCGAGCAGGTCGCGCGCCACCTCCGGCGCCGGGCGGCGGAAGAAGGCGGCCGTCAGCCGCGCGCGCGCCACAGGCCGGCCTCCACGAAGACGCCGAGCAGCCCGCCGTCCACCTGGCCGCGCCGCGCCTCGTCGCCGAGGATGTCGAGCGCCTTCTCGGCCGGCAGCGCCTTCTTGTAGGGCCGGTCGGCGGCGGTGAGCGCGTCGTAGATGTCGGCGATGGTCATCATCCGCGTCTCGAGGGCGATGGCCGGCGCCGCCACCGCGCGCGGGTAGCCCCCGCCGTCGAGCTTCTCGTGGTGGCCGTAGGCGATCTCCGGCACGCGCCGGAGCGCCCGCGTCCAGGGGATCTGCGAGAGGAAGCGGAAGGTGTGGTCGACGTGCCCCTCGATCTCGCGCCGCTCCTCGTCGGAGAGCGAGCCCTTGGGGATGGAGAGGAGCCGCAGCTCCTCCGGCGTGACGAGCGGGCGCCGCGCGCCGTCGCCGCCGTCGAAGGCGAGCGCCGCCGCCTCCTGGAGCCGGGCGCTGGCCGCCTCCGGCAGCACCGTCGGCCGGTTGGCGAGCCGCACCAGCTCCCACAGCCCGTCGAGCGCCTCCAGCCGCTCCGCCGCCGCGCCGTCCGGCCGCCCCTCCAGCCGGGCGCGCAGCCGCTCGTTCTCCAGCCGGGCGCGCGCCAGCTCGAAGCGCGCCGCCACGAGCTCGAGCTGGTGCGGGTAGAGCTTCTCGGCCTTCACGAGCACGTGCTCGCGCACGCCCACCTTGCCGAAGTCGTGCAGGAGCGCGGCGTAGCGGAGCTGCCGCAGCGCCGCGGCGTCGAAGGCGGCGCCGCGCCAGGCGGGCGGCGGGGCCTGCTCGACGGCGCGGGCGAGCCCGGTGGTGAGGTCGGCGACGCGCCCGGAGTGGCCGGCGGTGGTCGGATCGCGCGCCTCGATGGCCACCACCGAGGCGCGCACGAACCCCTCGAAGGCCCGCTCCAGCTCCTCGTGGAGGAGCGCGTTCTCGACGGCGCTCGCCGCCGGCCCGGCCAGCGCGCCGAGCAGCTCGGCGTCCTCCTCGCCGAAGGGCGCCCCGTCGCGCCGGTTGAGCGCCTGGATGACGCCCACCACCTCGCCGCGCCCGTTGGTCATGGGGACGGCCAGCACCGAGCGGGTGCGGTAGCCGGTGGCGGCGTCCACCTCCCGGTTGAAGCGCGGATCCTCGTAGGCGTCGGCGATCGACACGGCCTGGGCCGAGGTGGCCACCGCGCCGGCGATCCCGGCCTGGCGCGGGATCCGGATCTGGCCGGTGCCGTGGGCGGCCGGCGTCCAGAGCTCGCCCCGCTCGCGGTCGAGGACGAAGAGGCTGCAGCGGTCGGCCTCGGCCACGCGCGCCGCGGCGTCGTTGACGATCCCGAGGAGCCGCCGCAGCTCCCGCTCGGCCGTCATGGCCTTGGCCACCTCGACGATCTCCTGCAGCTTCCTGAGCCGTCGTGCGAGCGCGGTCTCGTCCATGGCCGTCGAACGTAGCCCCGGACGGAGCGCGGCAACAAGGGGGGCGCGCTGGTGCCCCCGCGCGGCCGGCATTACCCTCCTGAGCGGTGCGTCTCCTCCCCGCGCTCCTCCTGCTGCTCACCGCCGGCACCGCCTCGGCCGCGCCGTTCGACGAGGACTTCGAGCTGGAGGAGGCGCCCGCGTCGCTCGCCTTCGGCCCGCTCCGCCCCGGCCACGCGCTCCTCTTCGCCGAGGGCGGCTGGCTGAGGAGCGGCGTCGGCGTGGGGATCGGCCTGGGCGCCGGCTTCGACCTCCTGGTGCGGGCCGACACCTTCCTGCTCGAGGGGACGGGCGGGCAGAGCGCCGCCTACGGCGGGGTGCGCCTCAGCCCCTTCGAGCTCGAGCCGTTCCGCTTCACCGCCACGATCGAGGCGGGCGAGGTCTTCATCGGCGGGCGCGGGCCGAACGACGACGTCTTCTCGCTGCGCACCGAGGTGCTCGCCGGCGTCGACCTCCTGCGCGACTGGCGGCTCTACGGGCGCGGCCTGCTCCGCTACCTCGCCGCCGCCGTCGACACCAGCACCCGCTGGACGACCGACGGCGAGCTGGGCGCCGGGCTGGAGCGGAGCTTCGGCCGGTGGATCGTCGGGGCCGAGGTCGGCACCTGGCTGCAGCCGCGCCAGGACGGGCTCGTCCAGTGGCGGCTGCGGGTGGGCCATGCCTTCTAGCCGCCGCGCCGCCCGGCCGCGCCGGCTCGCCCTGGCCGCCGCCCCGCGACTGGCGGCTCTACGGGCGCGGCCTGCTCCGCTACCTCGCCGCCGCCG
>DASTGK010000592.1:0-2180 GCA_035719085.1 Anaeromyxobacteraceae bacterium | reverse complement strand
CCTCACCCCGGCCCTCTCCCCCGAGGGGGGAGAGGGAGCCAAGGTGTTGGCTATTGGGTCCCATCACGTCGCAGCGCCTCGAGCCGCTCGCGGCCGTAGGCTCGGATGGCGTCGTCGTCCACCTCGATGCGCGCCGAGGCGCGCAGCGTCTTCACCCAGCGCGCCACCGCGGCCTCCTGCTTCTCCTCGAGCGCACGGCGCCGCACCTCGTCCGCCACCTCCTCGAAGGGGCGCGGCCGGGCGGGGCGCACTGAGAGCACCTTCACGAGGTGCTGCCCCTCCTTGGTGGCGATGGGCGCGCTCACCTCCCCCTCGCCGAGCGACGCCACCGGCGCGAACGGGCCGGTGAGCCGCTTCTTCTCCACGAAGCCGAGCCGGCCGCCCTCGGCGGCGGTGCGCGCGTCGGTCGAGGCCGAGGCCGCCAGCTCGGCGAAGGGCTGGCCCGCCGCGAGCTTCTGCGCCACCTCGCGCGCCGCCTCCGGCGTGGCGACGACGATCTGCGCCAGCTCCAGCCGGGCGTCCTCGGCGAGCTCGGTCTCGTGGGCGCCGAACCAGCGCCGCGCCTCCTCGTCGCCCACCTCGAGCCCCTTGATCACCTGCTCGCGGTAGAGCTTCGCCTCGACGAGGTCGTCCTGGCGGGCGCGCACCGCCGCCGCCACCTCCGGCCGGGCGCCCAGGCCGCGCGCCTCGGCGTCGAGCGCCGCCAGCTCGCGCGCCACGAGGTCCTCGAGCACCGCCTGGCGGAGCTCGGGCCAGCGGTCGGCCGCCTGGGGCAGCTCGTCGAGCTTGAGCCGCTTCGCCAGGGCCGCCTCGGTGAGGGCGCCGCCCTTCCAGGTGGCGCAGGTGGCGGGCGCCTCCCCCGCGGCGGCGCGCCGGAGCGCCTCCACCGTGGGCGCGCAGTCGACGACGCGGGCGTCGTAGCGGGCCCAGAGCGCGCCGTAGGCCTCGCGCTCGGCCGCGGCCCGCTTGCGCCGCTGCAGCACCTGGCGGATGCGCGGGGCCACCTTCTCGTAGGTCGGCGGCTCCACCGCCTTCTTCTGCTCGAGCCGCATGACCTCCCAGCCGAGCGGCGACTGGAAGGGGGCGGTCAGCTCCCCGTCCTTCAGGCCGGCGAGCGCCCGCTCGTAGGCCTCCTCGGCGCCCCAGCCGACGAGCAGCAGGCCGCCGCGCCTGGCCGACTCGGCCGTGGACCGCTCGCGGGCGAGCGCCTCGAGGTCGGCGCCCGCGGCGACGGCGGCGCGCGCCGCCTCGGCCTCGGCCCGGGTCGCCACCACAACCTGGCGCACCTCGAGGTGCTCGGTGAGCCCCCGGTGCACCGCCCGCACCTCCTCGTCGGAGACGGCGGCCCGCGCCTCGATCTCCTCCTTCACCCAGGCCTCGACGAGCTTCTGGGCGCGGGTGCGGGCCACCGCCTCGCGCACCTCGGGCGCCTCGTCGAGGCCGAGCCGGTACCCCTCCTGCACGAAGAGCCGCCGGTCGACCAGCCGGTCGAGGTACTTCCGCACCTCGCGCTCGTCGCCCAGGATCTTCTCCATGGCGTAGTGGTGGCGCCCGAACTCGCGGCGGAGGGCGTCGCCCGTGACCAGCTCGTCGTTCACGCGGGCCAGCGCGCCGTGGCGCGCGGTGGCGCAGCCGGCGCCGAGGGCGAGGAGGAGCGCGGCGGCGATGGTGGTCTTCATGGAACCCTCCCGTGCGGCGGACGTGATCAGCGGGTGAAGGCCTCGAGCAGCTCGGCGACGACGCGGCTCGAGAGCGTGGCGGGGTCGCGGATGGCGCCGAGGCGCAGGAGCCCCTCGGCGTCGAGGCCGGAGCGCCGGTGCAGGCCGGACCAGAGCGTGCGGCCCGACTCGACGTCGACGAGCGTGAGGTAGAGCTCGACCTCCGGCAGGCCGCCCACGGCGTCGGCCGACGCCCCGTAGGCGAAGATGGTGCCGCGCAGGAACAGCGAGGTGCCGAGGAGCCCGCCCAGCCGCCGGAGCTGCTCGGGCGAGAGCTGGGCCGGCGCGCGCAGCTTTCCCCGCACCAGCGCGGCCCGCAGCTCGGCCGGCTCGACCGGCACGAGGTCGGCCCGCTCGGCGAGCCGCTGCTGCAGGGCGGCGTCGAGCACCCGCGGCGCGTCGCGCACGTCGGTGAGGTTCTGGAGCGGCAGCACGGCGATCCGCCGCGGCGCCGGGGGGAGC
>DASTGK010000591.1:0-3372 GCA_035719085.1 Anaeromyxobacteraceae bacterium | reverse complement strand
TGCTCCGCCTTGGCCGCGAGGAGCTCGTCGGCCGCGAGCGCGGCGGCGACGGTGGCGAGGGCCGCCTCGGGATCGGCGCCCGCGACGAGCCGCGCCACGAGCTCGTCGCCGTGGGGGACGCCGGCCGAGAGCTCCGGCCCGTAGAGCGTCGAGCCACCGCCCTGGAGCCCCGAGCGGCCGCCGAGGAGCAGGGTGGGCGAGAGGGCCGCCTCGGCCTTGGCCAGGAGCGGATCGCCCGGCGGGCGGCCGGCGTCGCGGAAGGCGCGCCCGAGGCCGGTCCACCCCGCCACGAGGAGCGCCGTCATGGAGGCGGCGCGCAGGAACCGCTCGGCCGGGCAGGCGGGCAGCACCTCCCGCGCCGCCGCCTCGGCGGCCGCGGTCTCGGCGGCGAGCGCCAGCGCCACGATGAGCGGCGTCTCCTCGCCGCGGGCGCCCCCCATCTCGTCGAGCGCGCGCCGGACGAGCTCGATCCAGAGGCCCACGAGCGAGCGCCCCTTGCCCCCCTTGCCCAGCCAGGCGCCCGCCAGGCCGCCCGGCAGGGCCGGGTGGGCCGCGGCGCACCGCTGCGCGGCCGCCCGCAGGTCGGGGCCGCCGGCGGCCGGGCCGAGCGTCGACGGCACGGGCGGAAGCGAGGCGTAGTCCTCCCGGAGGATGAGCCGGTCGAGCTCGTCGGCCGGGAGGAGCCGCTTCTGGTGGGTGGCGAGCAGGAGCGCCACCTCGGCGGCGGCGGCCCGGACGATGGCCCGGGCGTCGGCGGCCAGCTCCACCGGCACGGCCAGGTCGGCGAGCGACGTCCCGAGGGAGAAGCGGAGGCGGCCCGGCTCGAAGCGCAGGAAGCTCCCCGGATCGGGGCGGGTCGCCGCGATCAGCTCCAGGCGTCGTGCGGCGACCGGCGAGGGCACGACGCCGGTGCATACCTCACCGACTCCCTTCCTGCTAGGGTTCGCCGGAATGGGCGTCACCCCCGACGCAGCCGCCGGCACCGTGGCCGGCCGCTCGAGGCTCGACCTCGCGGTCCGGGCCGCCGCCTTCACCTGCGTCCACTTCGTGCTCTGCCGGCTCGGCGACGTGCTGACGGTGGCGGCGAGCGAGAACTCGACCTTCTGGCCGGCGAGCGGGCTCACGCTCGCCGTGCTCGTCCTCTCGCCCCGCGCCACCTGGCGCTGGTACCTCGCCGGGCTGGCCGCCAGCGGCGCGCTCTCCGGGTTGGTGAACGGGCGCAACCCCTGGCTCATCGCCGGCTTCACCGCGGGCGACCTCGTGGAGGCGTGGCTCGGCGCCTGGCTCGTGCTCCGCGTCGCCGGCCCGCCCACGGGCCGGGTCACGCAGCGGCTCGCCCTCACCATCGTGCTCGCCGGCGCCGGCCTCGCCGCCGCGGCCAACTCCACCGTGGCCATGCTGACGGTGGTGGGGGCCTACGGCGAGCGCGGCGCGAAGCTCGCCCTCTCCTGGCTGCAGTACTGGAGCGGCGACGCGCTCGGCGTCCTGCTCGTCACCCCGGCGGTGCTCGCCTGGGCGTCCCCCGGCGCGCACCGGCCGGCGCGGCCCGGCTGGGCGGCCCGGCGCGCCGAGTCGGCGCTCCTCTCGGCCGCCAGCGCGGGCGCGACCGCGCTCGTCTTCGGGCTCGGCGACGGGCTCCACCTGGAGCGGAGCTTCCTCCTGCTCCCGGTCCTCGTCTGGGCCGCCTTCCGCTTCGGCCTGCGCGGCGCGGCCACCGTGGGCGTCGGCATGGCGGTGCTCTCCGCCTGGTCCACCGCCGTCGGCGTGGCCTCCGGCGCCGACGCGCTCGCCACCGCGCCGCAGGCGGCCTTCCAGGTGCAGCTCATCCTGGCGGTCAGCGTCACCGCCGCCTTCCTGCTCGCCACCACGCTCGAGGATCGCGAGGCGACCGTGTCGGCGCTGCGCGAGAGCGAGGCGCGGCTCGGCGGCTTCATGGAGCACAGCCCGGCCGCGCTCTACCTGCTCGACGGCGCCGGGCGGCTCGTCGACATGAGCCGCTCCTACGAGCGGATGGTGGCGGCGCCGGCCGGGGAGCTCGCCGGCACCACGGCCCTCGAGCGGCTGCCGGGCGCCGACGGCGCGCAGGCCCACGCCGAGGACCTGCGCGTGCTCGCCACCGGCGAGAGCCTGCGGGTGGACCGGACCTTCGCCGGCCGCACCTACGTGATGCTCAAGTTCCGCATCCCGCGGGACGGCCAGCCGCCGCTGCTCGGCGGCGTCGGCGTCGACGTCACCGACCAGCGGCTGGCGGAGCGCTCCCTGCGGCTGGCGCAGGTGGCGCTCGACCGGAACTTCACCGCCCTGCTCTTCCTCGACCCGAGCGGCTGCGTCACCTACGCCAACGAGGCGGCGGGCCGGCTCTTCGGCCGCGCCACCCCGGAGCTGCTCGGCCGCTCGGCCTGGGAGCTGGACGGCGCGGTGGCGGAGGCCTCCTGGCCCGCCGCCTGGAGCCGGCTGCGCGAGCAGGGCTCGCTCGTGCTCGACGGGCGGCTGCTCCGGCCCGGCGGGCGGCGGCTCGAGGCCGAGGTGGGGCTCGTCTTCGTCGCCTACGACGGGCAGGAGTACGCCGTCTACGCGGCGCGCGACCTCTCGGAGCGGCGGCGCGCCGAGGGGGCGCAGCGGCTCGCCTCGGTCGGCACGCTGGCCGCCGGCATGGCCCACGAGATCAACAACCCGCTCACCTTCGTGGCGGCCAACCTGGCCTACGCGCTCGACCGGCTCGGCGCGCTGCGCGGCGACCCGCGCGCCGAGGAGGCGGTGCGGGCGCTGGAGGACGCCGAGGAGGGGACGCGCCGCGTGGCGCGGGTGGTGCGCGACCTCAAGACGGTCTCGCGCGTCGAGGCGACCGAGCGGCGCCCGGTCGACGTGCGGGCCGAGATCGAGACGGCGCTCAAGCTGGCGCAGAACGAGCTGCGCCACCGGGCCCGGCTGACCTTGCGGCTCGACGACGTGCCGCCGGTCGAGGCGGCCGAGTTCCAGCTCGGCCAGGTCTTCCTCAACCTGCTCGTCAACGCGGCCCACGCCATCCCCGAGGGCGACGCCGACCGCCACCGGATCACGGTGGCGAGCCGCACCTCGCCGCAGGGCCACGCGGTGGTGGAGGTGGGCGACACCGGCTGCGGCATCCCGGCCGCGGTGCGGGCCCGCATCTTCGAGCCCTTCTTCACCACCAAGCCGGTCGGCCAGGGGACCGGCCTCGGCCTCTCGGTCTGCCACGGCATCGTCTCGGGGCTGGGCGGCCGCATCGAGGTGGAGAGGACCTGGTCGGCAAGGTGATGATCGACCTGCGCAGCCACGCGGCTTCCAAGAATGTCGAACTGTCGCTGCAGGAGCCCGAGGGGCCCAAGCCTTATGCCTGGGCCGAGGAGCTGC
>DASTGK010000590.1:0-3686 GCA_035719085.1 Anaeromyxobacteraceae bacterium | reverse complement strand
CCGCTCGCCGCGGCGGGCGGCTCCTCGGCGGGCTGGCCCTCGGCCGGCGGCGCGGGCGGCGCCCGCTTGGTCGGCCCCTCGGGCGTGTCGGCGAAGGGCGCCGGCGAGACGTCCTCCGTGATCATGCGCGCCTTGGCCTCCTTCAGCACCGGGTACTCGCGCGGCCGGTACCGGGCGAGCGACTCGCCGATCTTCTTCGTCCACTCGTTCTTGACGTGGAGCTTGCGCGCCGCCTCGATGGCCTGGACGTAGACGCCGACGGCCTGGTCCTCGTAGGGCTGGGCGAACTGCGCCAGGCCGTCCTGGTAGGCCGCCAGGTACTCCTCCATCCCGGCCTTCTTGTACTCGGGCGGGATGGGGGCCTCGTAGATGGTCTGCGCCAGCCGCTCGAGCAGGTAGGCCTTGCGGTAGAAGGCGGCCAGGATCCAGTCGGGCCGCTTGTACTTGCCCACCTCGTCGTAGAGGGGCGCGACGCGCTTGGCCTCGGCGAACTTGGACTCGAGCGCCTTCTTCAGCTTCTTGGCGTCGGTGGTCGCCGGCAGCGCGATCTTGTCGTACTTCTCGAACTCGTACTCGGCGAG
Organism: Anaeromyxobacteraceae bacterium; assembly: GCA_035719085.1. Lineage (GTDB taxonomy): Bacteria > Myxococcota > Myxococcia > Myxococcales > Anaeromyxobacteraceae > JADKCZ01. The sequence continues at coordinate 3,105 of DASTGK010000590.1, read as the reverse complement.
CCGGAAGCGCGCCTCGGCGGCCGCCGCGGCGGCGCGCACGTGGGTCTCGGGCTTGAGCCCGCGGTTGGCGAACTCGGCCACCGTGGCCGTGTAGCCGGCGCGCGCCCCCTTGTCGTCGCCCAGCTCCTTGGCCGCCAGCGCGATCTTGAGCTGCGACTGGACGATCAGCTCCGGCTCCTTCGACTTGCCGAAGCGGCGGTTGAACTCCTGCAGCGCCGCCGTCTCCTTCCTCCAGTCCTGCGTCTTCTCGTAGATGAGCGCGGCGTGGAACTGGGTGCGGGCGGCGTCCTCGGCGTCCGGGTAGGCCTTGGCGTACTTGGCGAAGGCGGCGGCCGCGGCGTCGTAGCGCTGCAGGTTCTCCAGGGCGCGCGCCTCGTTGTAGAGCGCGTCCTTGCGGTGCTTCGAGCCCTGGTACTTCTCGACCAGCGCGCGGTAGCGCTCCACCGCCTTCTCGAAGTCGTAGGTGTTCTCGGCGTTGAAGCCGACGAGGAAGAGGGCCTCGTCGGCCAACGTGGAGGCCGGGTACTCGGCGCTGATGCGCTCGTACATGCGCAGCGCCGACTCGAAGCGGCGCGCCCCCTCGTAGCAGGAGGCGGCGTTGTAGAGCGCCTTGTCGGCGAACTCGTGCTTCGGGTCCTCCTGCACCAGCGCGGTGAAGAGCCGGGCCGCCTCCTCGTAGCGCTTCGCGTCCATGGCCTGCATGGCGCGGTTGAAGCGGCCGCCCAGCTTGAACTTCTGCAGGGTGGCGTTGAGCGCCGGGTTCTTGGCGACGTCGAGCGTCTGCAGCCGGGCCGAGGCGTCCTCGACCGAGGCCCAGTCCTTCACCGAGAGGTAGCTCTCGATGATGAGGTTGGCGGAGAACTGGGCCACGTCGGAGGCCGGCCAGCGCGCCACCACCTCCTCGAAGCGGCAGCGCGCCTCGTCGAAGTCGTTGTACGTGTAGAAGATCTCGCCGGCCTTGTAGGCGATGGTGGCCGCCTTGTCGTGGCCGCCCATGCGGGAGAGGAAGACGTCCGAGTCGCGCACCAGGCTCTGCAGCACCTCGGGGACGGGCTCGGGCGCGATCGGCTCCTTGTCGTGCCGGTCGGTGGAGAGGAGCACCGGGCGCTTGGCCAGCTGGCCGGCGCGCTCCTGCCGCGTCACCTCGCCCTCCCAGGAGATGACGGCCGAGAGCGCCGACTCCGAGACGAAGCTGCCGTCGGCCCCCTCGTCGCGGACCTGGGCGTAGGTGCGCGCCGCCTTCTCGAAGTCGAGCGCGTTGTAGAGGCAGTCGGCGTAGTTGTAGCGGAGCTCGTGCGCCTGCTTGGAGTGCGGGAAGCGGGCCAGGTAGTCGCCGTAGGCGGTGGCGGCGACGCGGTACTCGGCCACGGCCGCCTCGAGCTTGCCGTCGGCCTTGTACTGCTGGGCCTGCGCGTGGTGGAAGCCGGCGGCGCGCAGCAGCCCCTTCTCGGAGAGCTCGCGCACCTGCGCCACGAGGTCCGGATCGCCCTTGTTGGCCTCCCACCAGGGCGTCCCCTCGGCGAAGGACCGCACCAGCGCCTGGCGCTCGTCGGCCTCCTTGTCGAAGCGGCGGTCGCGGTTCCAGGCCAGCACGATCTTGGACTGGATGCGCGGGGCGTCGGGCGAGGTGGGCTGCAGCGCCAGCACCACCTTGAAGGCCTCGACGGCCTGGGCGTACTTGGTCTCCTCGAAGAAGACATCGCCGAGCCGGGTGAAGACCTCGGCCTCGTAGGAGCGGCCGCCCAGCGCCGCGTAGAAGGCCTTGGCCTTGTCGACGCCGCCCCAGCGCTCGTCGGCGAAGCTGATGGCGGTGTACTGGACGGCCTCGGGCCAGACCTCGCCCGACGGCTTCTCGCCGGTCTTCTTCGACAGGGCGACGTAGTGGTCGAGCAGGCGGGTGAACGACTCCACGGCGTTCTGGAAGTCGTCCATCCGGTAGTACGTCCAGCCGAGCTTGTAGATGGCCCGCGCGAAGAGCGGGTGCTCGGGGAAGGCGTACATCTTCGAGAACGCCTGCGCCGCGTGGGGCAGCGACTCGGCCTGCACCTCGTCGAAGTGCCAGTCGCCGAGCCGCACCCAGGCCTCGGGGACGAAGGGGCTGTCGGGGAACCGCTCGATGAGCGTCTGGTAGGCGACCTGGGCCTCGACGCCCTGGCCCATCTCGCCGAGGCAGTAGGCCAGCAGGTAGTAGATGCCGTGGGTGAAGCGGTAGTCGGGGAAGCCGGTGATGAGCCGCTGGTAGAGGGCGATCGACGGCGCGTAGCTCTTCATCGGCTCCGGCGGCGGCTCGCGCCCCTCGGCCAGGGCCCGCTTGGCCTCGTCCCGGTAGGCCTCGGTGGCGAGGCGGAAGTCGTCGTTGGCCTTCTCGTAGTAGAGCTCGGCCAGGCGGAACATGGCGTCCGGCGTGAACTGCGGGTCGTCCGGGTAGTGCGCCAGGAACTCCTCGAACCGGGCGATGGCCGACTCGCGCTCGTTGCGCTCCAGCGCCTCGAGGTCGGTGATGGCCTGCTCGTAGTTGTCGGCCAGGAAGCGGCGGCGCTCGTCGAACTGCTTGAGGACGAGCGACTGGATCTCGCCCCGGTAGGCCCGCGCCTCGTCGTCGAAGCGGCGCACCGCGGCCTCGAAGGCGTCGCCCTCCTTGGCGTCGGCGGGGAGCGGCCTGGCGGCGGTCGCCGGCGCGGCGGGCGTGGCCTCGAAGGCGGGGCCCTGGGCGCGCTGGCGGCAGGAGGTGTAGCCCGTCGCGGGCGCCGCCGCGAGGGCGGCGGCGGGGGCGAGGGCGGCGAGGAGGACGGCGGCGAGGCGGCGCACGGCTACTCGACCTCCCGGAGGACCAGCTTGAACTCGCGATCGAGCGTCTCGAGCTCGTTCGACTTCTGCGCGGACAGCGCCTGGATCCGGTCCAGCCGCTCGCGCTTGCGCGACCAGGCCACGTCGACGATGCCCACGTCGGCCTTGAGGACGAGCTTGTAGAACTGCGCCCGCACGGCGCTGAAGGAGCGGAAGGCGACCCGCCCCAGCACCTCGTTCGAGTCGCCGGCCACGCCGTCGAGGCCGCCCTGCTCGCGGGCCAGCTCGTCGCGGGCCGCGACCACCCGGGCCCGCAGC
>DASTGK010000589.1:0-5278 GCA_035719085.1 Anaeromyxobacteraceae bacterium | reverse complement strand
TCCTCTCGCTGCGGCAGGCGGCCTCGTCGGTCCGCTGCTCGACGTAGCGCTGCTACGCCTGCGCTGCTCCCTCCTCGGGCGCCAGCCTCGCTTCGGTCTCGACGCTCTCGTCACGGCATCATGCCTGGGTTGGAGCACTAGACCGCCTCGCGCAGGTCGGGGACGCCGCCGTAGGTGTGCCAGATGCGGCAGCAGCCCTCGGCCGAGACCATGCACGCGCCCACCGGCGCCTCCGGCGTGCACTCCTTGCCGAAGAGGCGGCAGTCGGTCGGGTTCTTCATGCCGGCCATGATGTCGCCGCAGAGGCACTCGGCGGCGTGGGCCGACGGGGCGTGGTCCCAGAGCGAGGCGAGGTCGATCTGGAAGCGCCGCCGCGCGTCGACGTGGGCCCACTCGTCGCGCAGCCGCAGGTTGCCGTTCGGGATGTGGGCGATGCCGCGCCAGCGCCCGCCGTGGAGCCGGAAGACCTTCCAGAGCTTCTCCTGGGCGGCGGCGTTCCCGCGGGCGGTGACGCAGCGCGGGTACATGTTCTCCACCGCTGGGCGCTTCTCCGCCACGAGCTCGACGAGCCGCACCAGGGCCGCCAGGACGTCGAGCGGCTCGAAGCCGCCCACCACCACCGGGAGGTGGTGGCGCTCCACGAAGGGGAGGAAGACGTCCGAGCCGGTGATGGCGGCGGCGTGGCCGGCGGCGAGGAAGCCCTCCACCTTGCTGCCCGGCATCTCGGCCACGATCTCCATGGCCGGCGGGATGTACTTGTGGGCCGAGAGCACCGAGAAGTTCCTGGGCACGCCGGCGAGCAGCACCGCGGCGGTGGCCACGGCGGTGGTCTCGAAGCCGGAGGCGAAGAAGACCACCTCCTCGTCCGGGTGGGCCTTGGCGATCTCGACCGCCTGGATGACCGAGTAGACGCTGTCGATCTTGCCCCCCTCGGCCACGGCGTCGGCGAGCGAGCGCGAGGTGCCGGGGACGCGCAGCATGTCGCCGTAGGTGGTGATGCGCACGCCCTGGCGCGACAGCGCCACCGCCTCGTCGATCTCCGGGCAATCGGTGACGCAGACCGGGCAGCCCGGTCCCATGATCACCTCGAGCTCCTTGGGGAAGGCGGAGCGGAGGCCGAAGCGGGCGATGGCCTGCTCGTGGCTGCCGCAGACGTGCATCACCGACACCTTGCGCCCCAGCCCGTCGACGAGCTTCTGGAGCGTGGCGCCGAGCGCCCGGGCGCGGGCCGGGTCGCGGAACTGCATCTTGGCGGTGAGATCGGCCATGGGTCCTTCCGTGTGCCCCCGCCTACTTGCCCTGGAAGCGCGCCGCGCGCTTGCCGAAGAAGGCGTCGATCCCCTCGGCGAAGTCGGCCGAGTCGGCGCTGCGTGCCAGGCTCTCCAGCTCCTGGTCGAGGTGCCAGTCGAGCCGGTCGACGCCGGCCGCCTGGTTCATGAGCGCCTTGGTCATGGCGATGGAGCCGGTCGGCAGCGCGGCCAGGCGCGCCGCCAGCGCCAGCACCTCCTCGTCGAACTGCTCGGTCGGGTAGACCTCGTTGACGAGCCCCCACTCGCGCGCCTGCGCGGCGTCGAGCCGGGGGTTGAGGAGCGCCATCCCCATGGCGCGGCGGAAGCCGACGAGCCGCGGCAGGAAGAAGGTGGAGCTCTCGGCGCCGCAGAGGGCGGTCTTGGCGTAGGCCCACTCGAAGGAGGAGCGGGCCGAGCAGACCACCAGGTCGCAGCTCATGGCGAGGCCGAGCCCGCCGGCCGCCGCCACGCCGTCGACCGCGGCCACCCAGGGCTTCGGCGAGCGGCGGATCTCCGAGATGGTCGAGTGGAGGTACTCGAGGATCTGCTTGAAGATCGCCCCGTACCCCGCGGTGCGCGGCCGGTCGCCCGGCGCCAGGTAGGCGAGGTCGCCGCCGTCGCCGCCGCCGCGGATGTACTTGAGGTCCGCGCCGGAGCAGAAGGCCTTGCCGCCGGTGCCGCGCAGCACCACCGCCCGCACCTCGCCGTCGCGGGCCAGCTTGAGGCCGGCCGAGCGCAGGTCCTGGGCCATGCGGACGTCGAGCGCGTTGAAGCGCTCCGGCCGGTCCATGAGCAGCACGCCGACGGCGCCGTGCCGCTCGATGCGGATGGAGGGGCCGATGGCGGTGGAGGCGGGCGCGGTCATCAGCAGATCCGGGGGAGGAGCTCGCCCTCCGGCTCGGAGAGGAGCCGGCGGCCGAGGCCGGTGTCGAGGATCACCGAGCCGGGGCGCTCGGCGACGGCGTGGGCGATGATGGCGGCGTCGCGGCCGAGCGGGTGGGCGCGGATGGCCGCCAACACCTTCTCGGCCGAGCGGGCCCGCACCCCGATGACCGCCTTGCCCTCGTTGGCCACGAGCAAGGGGTCGATGCCGAGCATCTCGGCCGCCGCCCGCACCTCGTCGCGGATGGGCACCTTCGGCTCCTCGAGCACGATGCCCACCTTGGCCTTCGCGGCCATCTCGTGGAGCGATCCGGAGACGCCGCCGCGCGTCGGGTCCTTCATGGCGACGACGTCCTCGCCGCCCGCCGCCAGCGCGGCGCGGACGAGGCCGTTCACCGGCGCCACGTCGGAGCGCAGGTCGCCCTCGAGGCCGAGGTCGTGGCGCCGCGACATGATGGCCATGCCGTGGTCGCCGACGTGGCCGGTGACGATGAGGAGGTCGCCGGGGCGCAGCCCGGCGTCGGTGACGACGCGCCGCGTGAGCGCCACGCCGGTGGTGTTGAGGACGATGCCGTCCACCTCGCCCTTGCCCATCACCTTGGTGTCGCCGGTGACGAACGGGGCGCCCGCCTCGAGCGCCGTCGCCTTGAGCGAGTCGCGCACCCGCTCCAGGTCGGCCTGGGGGAAGCCCTCCTCCAGGATGACGGCGCAGGTGAGGCCGAGCGGCTCGGTGGCGCCCATCATGGCGAGGTCGTTCACCGTGCCGGAGACGCTGATCCGGCCGATGTCGCCGCCCGGGAAGAAGATGGGGTGGACCACGTGCGAGTCGGTGGTGACGACCAGCCACTGGTCGCCGACGCGGATGGCGGCGCCGTCGTCGAGGGCCGAGAGGCCGATGCCGTCCACCGGCGAGGCCAGCTCGAGGAAGACGTCCTCGATGAGCTGGCGCATGGCGCGCCCGCCCGACCCGTGCTTCAGCCCGATCTTCCGAACCTGCTTCTCCATCGTGTCGGTTCTCCCTCTCGCTACTGAGCCTGGCCGGCCGGGCGCAGGTCGGGCGCGCCGCCGTAGGTGTGCCAGATGCGGCAGGTCCCCTCGGTGGAGACCATGCAGGCGCCCACCGGCGACTCGGGGACGCACGCCTTGCCGAAGAGGCCGCAGTCGTGCGGCGTGGCGAGCCCCATCATGATGGCGCCGCAGCGGCAGTCGCGCTCGCGGCCGGCCGCCCCCTCGTCGCGCACCGGCGCGCTGTCGATGCGGAAGCGGCGGCGGGCGTCGAGCCGGGCCAGCTCGGGCCGGAGGTCGAGGTTGCCGCCCGGCACCTCGGCGATGCCGCGCCACTTCCCGCTGCGCGGCTCGAAGGCCCTCCAGAGCACCGCCTGCGCCGCCCGGTTCCCCTCGGCCGTGACGCAGCGCGGGTAGGCGTTGAAGACCTCGGCCTTCCGCTCGCGGATGAGGTCGGTGAGCTTCAGGATGGCGGCGAGGATGTCGAGCGGCTCGAAGCCGGCCACCACCACCGGCGTGCCGGTCTTCCGCGCGAAGGGCTCGAAGAGGGCCGAGCCGGTGATGATGGCGGCGTGGCCGGCGGCGATGAACCCCTCGATGTGGCTCTCCTTCGACTGCGCCACCACCTCCATGGCCGCCGGCACGTACTTGTGGACCGACAGGATGGAGAAGTTCTTCGGCACGTCGGCGAGCGCCACGGCGGCCGTCGCCACCGCCGTCGTCTCGAAGCCGGAGGCGAGGAAGACCACCTCGTCCGACGGGTGGGCGCGGGCGAGCTCGACCGCCTGCGACACAGAGTAGACGACGTGGACCCGGCCGCCGTCGGCCTGGGCGTCGGCCAGCGAGCGGGCCGTGCCCGGCAGCCGCAGCATGTCGCCGTACGTGCAGACGTGGACGCCCTGGCCGGCGAGCGCCACCGCCTCGTCCACCTCCGGGCCGTCGGTGACGCAGACCGGGCAGCCCGGCCCCATGATGAGCTCGAGCTGGCGCGGCAGCACGGCGCGCAGGCCGAAGCGGGCGATGGCCTGCTCGTGGCTGCCGCAGACGTGCATCACCGACACCTTCCGGCCGATGGCGTCGAGGTTGCGCTGCATCGCCTCGGCGAGCGCGCGCGCCCGGGCCGGGTCGCGGAACTTGAGCTCCTGGGTGAGGTCCTTCGCCATCGCCCTAGGCCTTGGTCTTGGCCGCCGCGATCTCGCCCTGCACGTCCATCGCCATCAGGTCCTCCTTCGACCCGGTGACGTCGAGGATCTGATCGAAGAGGGCCAGCGTCTCCTGCACCTCGTCCGGCGGGATGCGGCGGATGGCGAAGCCGACGTGGTTGAGGACGTAGTCCCCCACCGTCACCGGCTCGTCGACGATGTCGAGCCGCAGCTCCTTCTTCACGCCGAAGAAGTCGACCGTGGCGACGAGGCCGTCGACCGCGAGCACCTTACCGGGGACACCGAGACACATTGTCCTGCTCCTTCCGTGCTGCCTCGCGCCGACGGGCCGGCGCGGGTCCTGTTCCGCGCTCAGCCGCGACGCGCCACCGCGTCGGCCACGAGCGCCTGCCCGAGGGCGAGCCCACCGTCGCCGGGGGGAACCTGAGCGTGGGTATATACCTCGAACGACCCCGAAAGCTCCCCCAGGATGCCCTCCGCGAGCCGTGCGTTCTGAAAGCAGCCGCCGCTGAGCACGACCGGCAGCCGGCCGTGGCGAGCGGCGGCCCGCTGGACGAGCGCCGCGCCCGCCTTCACCAGCGCCGCGTGGAAGCGAGCCGAGACGAGCCCGGGCGCCGCGCCGGCCGCCACGTCGGCGGCGAGCGCCCGCCAGAGCGGCCGCAGGTCGAGCTCGGCCGGCTCGCGCCGCTCGTCGACGTCGAAGGGGTAAGCGTCCGCTTCGGCCGCGGCGACGGCGCCGGCGGCGTTGTCGAGGGCGAGCGCCACCTGCCCCTCGTAGCGGGCGCGGCCGAGGCCGAGGGCGAGCGCCCCGGCGGCGTCGAAGGCCCGCCCGGCGCCGTGGGCGAGCGGCGCGCCCACGCGCCCCTCGACGAGCTTCCGCACCACGGCGAGCTCCTGCCGCGCCACCGTCGAGAAGAGCGGCAGCCGCTCCAGCGGCGG
>DASTGK010000588.1:0-4216 GCA_035719085.1 Anaeromyxobacteraceae bacterium | reverse complement strand
GCCCGATCTCCTCACGCTGCGAGCGGCCGCCGTGCTGCGCACCGTGCCGGTGCTGGCGGCGCCCTGCCGGGCCGACGGGGCCGAGTCGCTCGCCGGCCGGATCGCCGCCGAGGCGGTGGCGCCGCCGCCGGGGCAGGAGCGGCTCCTCCTCACCTTCCCGATGACGCGCGACGCCGCCGTGCGGCGCGCGGCGCGCCAGGCCGCGGCCGGCGCGGTGGCCGATCGGCTGGCTCGGGGCCTCTCGGTCGCCTTCGTCACCGAGGGGGACCCGACCTTCTACAGCAGCTTCCTCGACCTCCTGGCCGAGGCGCCGCGCCGCTTCCCCGAGGCGGCCGTGGAGATCGTCCCGGGCGTCACCTCGCTCACGGCGGTGGCGGCGGCGGCCCGGCTCCCGCTCGCCGACGGCGACGACCGGCTGGCCGTGCTGCCGGCGGCGCGCGCGCTCGACGACCTGCCTCGGCTCGCCGCCTCCTTCGAGGCTCTGGTGCTGGTGAAGGCGGCCGGCGTCCTGCCGGCGCTCGCCGAGCGGCTCGACGCGGCGGGGCTCGCCGGCCGGGCCGTGCTCGTCTCGGACGCCAGCACCGGGCGGGAGCGAGTCCACTTCGACCTGGCGGCCGCGGCGGCGCAGTCGCCGGGCTATTTCTCCACCGTCCTCGTCCGCTGCGGCGCGGAGGAGCAGCCATGACGCTGCCCCGCCCGCTCGCCGTCCACGCCGTCACGCGCGGCGGCGTCGCGCTCGGCGCCAGGCTCGCCGCGGCGCTCGGCGCCGATCTGCACGCCGCGAGGGCGCACGCCGCCGTGGCGCCCGAGGGGGCGCAGCTCTTCGACCTGCCGATGGCCCCGGCGGTGGCCCGCGCCTTCCCGGCCTACCGCGGCCACCTCTTCGTCATGGCGACCGGCGCCGTCGTCCGGCTCGTGGCGCCGCTCCTCGGCTCCAAGCGGACCGACCCGGCCGTCGTCTGCGTCGACGAGGCCGGCACCTTCGCCGTCTCGCTCCTCTCCGGCCACGCCGGCGGCGCGAACGAGCTGGCGCGCGCCGCGGCCCGGGCCATCGGCGCCACGCCGGTGGTCACCACCGCCTCCGACGTGCTCGGCACGCTCCAGGTCGATCTCCTCGGCCGCGGGCTCGGCTGGACCATGGAGGATCCGCGCGGCGCCGCCACGCGGGCCAGCGCCGCCGTGGTGAACGGCGCGCCGGTGCTCCTCGTGCAGGAGGCGGGCGAGCCGGGGTTCTGGCCCGAGGGGACGCCCTGGCCGGCCAACGTGACCCGCCGGCCGGCGCTCGGCCCGGACGCCGACCGCTTCGAGGCGGTGCTGCTCGTCACCGACCGGCTGGTGGGTGGCCTGGCCGAGGCGCTGGCGGAGCGGCTGGTCCTCTACCGGCCGCGCAGCCTGGTGCTCGGCGTCGGCTGCGACCGGGGCGCGCCGCCCGAGCTCGTGGCGCGCGGCGTGGCGGAGCTGCTCCACCGGCACGGCCTCTCGCTCGGCGCGGTCGGCGCCGTCGCCACGGTGGACCTCAAGGCCGACGAGGCGGCGCTCCTCGCGCTCGCGTCGAGCCTCGGCGTGCCGCTCCGCAGCTACGCCGCGGCGGCGCTCGACGCCGTGCCCGGCACCGAGAACCCGTCGGCGCGCGTGCTGCGGCTCGTCGGGACGCGCGGCGTCTGCGAGCCGGCGGCGCTCCTCGCGAGCGGCGCGGCGCGGCTCGTCGTGCCGAAGACGGTCTATCGCGAGCCGGGCGAGCGGCGGGCCATGACGCTCGCCGTGGCCCGGGTGGAGCGCCGGGCGGAGGAGGGGACGCATGGCTAGGCCGGGGACGCTGGCGGTGGTGGGCATCGGCCCGGGAGCGGAGGAGCACCTGACGCCGGCGGCGCGGCGCGCCATCGCAGAGGCCGAGGTGGTGGTCGGCTACGGCCCGTACCTGGACCTCGTGGCGCCGCTCCTCGAAGGGAAGGCGGTCGTCCGCGGCCGGATGACCGGCGAGCTGGAGCGGGTCGGCGAGGCGGTCGAGCGGGCCCGGGCCGGCGCGCAGGTGGCGCTCCTCTCCTCCGGCGACGCCGGCGTCTACGGCATGGCGAGCCTGGCGCTCGAGACGCTCCGGGCCGCCGGCTGGCGGCAGGGGGAGGCGCCGGCGCTCGCGGTGGTGCCGGGCGTCACGGCGCTCCTCGCCTGCGCGGCGCGGGTGGGGGCGCCGCTCGGCCACGACTTCTGCGCCGTCTCGCTCTCCGACCTGCTCACCCCGTGGCCGGTCATCGCGCTGCGGCTCGAGGCGGCGGGGGCGGGCGACTTCGTCGTCGGCCTCTACAACCCGGCCAGCACGCGCCGCCGCCGGCCGCTCGAGGCGGCGCGCGAGATCCTGCTGCGCCACCGCGCGCCCGGGACGCCGGTGGCCGCCGTCACCGCGGCCCACCGCGCCGAGGAGCGGGTCGAGCTGGGCGATCTCGAGGGGCTCCTCCGGCTCGAGGTGGGCATGACCACCACCGTGATCGTCGGCTCGAGCCGGACCGAGCGCTGGGAGGGGCTGCTCCTCACGCCGCGCGGCTACTCGGACAAGTACCTCCCCGACGGCGCGCCGCGGCCGGGCGAGCGGCCCGGCGCCCCGCGCGCCGGGGAGGAGCGGCCGTGATCCACTTCATCGGCGCCGGCCCGGGCGCGCCCGACCTCATCACCGTGCGCGGCGCCGAGCTGGTGGCCCGCTGCCCGGTCGTCCTCTACGCCGGCTCGCTCGTGCCGCGCGCCGTGGTGGCGCGCGCCCGGCCGGACGCCCGCGTCGTCGACAGCGCCGGCCTCACGCTCGACGAGATCGTGGCCCTCCTGGCCGAGGCCCACGCCGCCGGCCTGGACGTGGCCCGGGTCCACACCGGCGACCCGTCGCTCTTCGGCTCGCTCGCCGAGCAGCTGCGCCGGCTCGACGCGCTCGCCATCCCGTACCAGGTGGTGCCGGGCGTCTCCTCCTTCACCGCCGCCGCCGCCGCGCTCCGGCGCGAGCTGACGGTGCCGGGCATCTCGCAGGCCGTGGTGGTGGCGCGCGCCGCCGGCCGGACGCCGGTGCCGGCGGGCCAGGAACTGGCCGCGCTCGCCGCCCACCGGGCCACGCTCGCCCTCTTCCTCTCGGCCGGCGCCGTCGAGGAGGTGTGCGCCGCGCTCCGCCCGGTCTACGGCGACGACTGCCCGGCCGCCGTGGTCCACCGGGCGAGCTGGCCGGACGAGCGGATCTTCCGGGGCACGCTCGCCACCATCGCGGCCCAGGTGACGGCGGCCGGCGTCGAGAGCACCGCCATGATCCTGGTGGGCCGCGCCCTCGACCCGGGCGACTTCCCCGACTCGCGGCTCTACGCCGCCGACTTCGCGCACGGCTTCCGGCCGGCGCGCCCCGCCGAGGGAGGCGCCGCGTGACCGGCGACCGCTCGCCGCGCCGCCAGGGCGGCTTCGTCCACCTCGTCGGCGCCGGCCCCGGCGACCCGGGGCTCCTCACCGTCCGCGCGCTGGAGCTCCTCCGCGCGGCCGAGGTGGTGGCCCACGACGAGCTGGTCCCGCCGGCCATCCTGGCCCTGTGCCACCCGGGCGCGGAGCTGGTCGCCGTCGGCCGGCGCCACCACGGCTCCTCGCGCCACCCGCTGCGGCTCCACCCGGCGGTGCTGGAGCGGGCCCGGGCCGGCCGCGTGGTGGTGCGGCTCAAGGCGGGCGACCCGTTCGTCTTCGGTCGCGGCGGCGAGGAGGCGGAGGAGCTGGCCGAGGCCGGCATCCCCTTCGACGTGGTGCCGGGCGTCTCCTCGGCGCTCGGCGCCGCCGCCTCGGCGCTCATCCCGCTCACGCACCGCGATCACGCCTCCGACGTCACCTTCGCGAGCGGCCACGATCTCGTGGCCGAGCGCCCCTCCCGCTCCGACTGGGCGCGGCTCGCCCGGCCCGGCACGCTGGTCCTCTACATGGCCTCGCGCGCGCTCGCGCCCAACCTGGCGCGGCTGGTGGCGCTCGGCCGCCCGGCCTCGACCCCGGCCGCCTGGATCGCGGCGGCGACGCGCCCCGAGGAGCTGGTGGTGGTCGGGACGCTCGCCGATCTCGCCGCGCGGGTCGCGGCGCGCGAGCCGGGCGAGGCGCCGGCGCTGGTCGTCGTGGGCGAGGTGGTCGCCCTGCGGGAGCGGCTCCTCGGCGCGCCAGCCGCCGCGGCCGGAGAGGGAGGTCGCCCGTGACCGCCGCGAAGGGGCTCCTCGTCCTC
>DASTGK010000587.1:0-3071 GCA_035719085.1 Anaeromyxobacteraceae bacterium | reverse complement strand
GCCTCCGAGCCCGCGGCGCCGCATCCCCTGCACGCCGCCGCGCGCAAGCTCGACGATCTCGAGTCGCGGCTCGACGCCGCCATGGCCGAGGCGGAGCGGCGGCTCGAGTCGGCCGCCGCCGGCGGGGTCGAGGCGGCGCGGCGCGACCTGCGCGCCGTGGTCGAGACGCTCTGGCCGGCCCTCCGCTCGGGGCTCTCGGGCGCTGGCGAGATCTTCCGGCTGGCCGAGCCGCCGGAGCGGCTCGACCGCTTCGGCATGGATCCCCGGCTCGTCGAGCGGGCCGAGCCGCTCGTGGAGCTGCTCTACACCACCTGGTGGCGCGTCCAGACCAGGGGCATGGAGCTGGTGCCCGCGTCGGGCCCGGTGGTGCTCGTCGCCAACCACGCCGGCCTCGTCCCCTGGGACGCCCTGGTGCTGCGCCACGCGCTCCGGCGCGACCACCCGGCCCGCCGCGAGCTGCGGCCGCTCCTCGACGACGCCGCCTGCGACCGGCCGTTCATCGGCGGCGCCGCGGTCCGGCTCGGCGCGGTCCGGGCCAGCCCGGACGCCGCCGACAGGCTGCTGGCCGACGGCGGCTGCGTCGCCGTCTTCCCGGAGGGGAGCGCCGCGGAGGCCCGCCCGTGGCGCGACCGCTACCGGCTCGGCCGCTTCGGCCGCGGCGGCTTCGTGAAGGTGGCCCTGCGAGCCGGCGCCACCATCGTCCCCTGCGCCATCGTCGGGAGCGAGGAGGCCTCGCCGCCGATCTCGCGGACCGGCTGGCTCGCCGACCTGCTGCGCCTCCCCTTCCTCGCCTCGCAGCCCTCCTTCCGGCTGGCGCCGGCCGGCCTCCTGCCGCTCCCGTCGCGCTGGTCGCTCCACTTCGGGCTCCCCGTCGATCTCCGCGGCCGCGGCCCCGAGGCGGCGGAGGACGCCCCCTTCGTGACGACCGTCGCCGAGCAGACGCGCGCCGCGCTCCAGGCGATGCTCGACGAGGACGTGGCCTCGCGCCGCTCCATCTTCCTCTAGCGCCCTCCACCGCGCGTCACCGATGAGGCCAGCGCGAAAACGTTGGCTCGCCGCCTGCCGCGCGGGGGTGGATCAGGCATGGCCCCCACGCAGGATCGGCTCTGGCGGACGGCCGAGGCGCTCGAGCGCGGGCGGGAGCTCTACGCCGCCGGCCGCTTCTTCGAGGCCCATGAGGCCTGGGAGGTGGCCTGGCGCGAGGAGTCGGGCGCGATGCGCCGGCTCCTGCAGGGGCTCATCCAGGCGACCGCCGCGTACCACAAGATGGCGGTGCAGCGGCAGCCGCGGGGCATGACGCGGCTGCTCGCCATGGCGCTCGACCGGCTCCAGCCGATCCCGGACGGCTTCGCGGGCCTGCGGCTCGACCGGTTCCGCGCCGGGCTGGTCCAGTCGCGCGAGGAGGCCTTCGCCTGGTACTCGGGTGGGCCGGCGCCGTCGGGCCCTGCCCCGCTCGGCACCTACCTCATGGAGCCCTGGCACCCCTCGACGGCGGGGTGAGCGGCTCCTCCGGCGGCAGCGGGCCGGACGCCTCGACCGTCGAGAGGAAGGAGGCGACCTGCCCGGCCACGTCGTCGCCGGCGGCGAGCTCGGTCCCGATCCGATCCTGCCAGGCCGGGTGCGCCCGCACCGCGGCCACGAACCGCGAGAGCCCCAGCCGCCCCGTCGCGCCGTCGAGCGCCGGACCGGCCTGACCGCCCGCGCCGTTCAGCCGGTGGCAGGAGGCGCAGCGGAGCGCGTACTGCCCGGCGCCCAGCCGGGCCGCGTCGCTCGACCCGGGCGGCGTGCGCAGCGCCTTGCCCCAGGTCTTGTCCCAGGCGACGAGCTCGATCGCCTCGACGTCGTGCGCCCACCAGGACGCTGCGCGCGCGTCGCGCGCGATCCCCTGCTGCTCCACGTTGGGCCAGGCCACCTGCAGCGGCGCCGGCTGGCCGTCGATGGTGTCTGCGAGGATCGGCTTGAACTGGCGCAGGATGACCGGCGAGATGGGCACCGCCTGCTTCGACGCGGTGACGATGAGGACGGTGTCGGCCCCGTCGATCCGCTCCAGCTTCTGGTAGACGAGCGGCTGGAGCGCCACGCCGTCGTAGCGGGCCTCCTTGCCGGTGGCCGGATCGACGGCGCGGAAGCCGGCGCGCGGCAGCTGGGCCAGGTCGGCGCGGCCGAGCGCGAACGGCCCGTGCTTCACCTGGCCGCGGACTGCCAGCACCGCCGGCCCGGAGGCCGTCCTGGGGAGCTGCGGACCCGAGCACGCCGCCACCGCCGCGGCGCCGATCAGAACCACCAGCCATCGCTTTGTCATCGGCCTCTCTTGGGCTATCGTCCCGGCGATTTTCGACGCCGCTCCCGACATAACCTGGAGAACCGCAATGGCGCGAGCTTTCATCGGAAACGTGGAGTGCCGGGTCACCGTCGACCGCGACCTCGGCGACAACTGGGCCGTGGCCGTCATCCCGTCCACCCCGGTGCCCCCTCTCGTGGTCAAGCTGCAGGGCACGGACAAGGAGAAGGCCACCAAGGGGGCCCTCGAGATCCTGCAGAAGCAGGGCAAGATCGACCGCTTCGAGGTCTGACGCGGCTGTTCCGCCCCGGCCGGCGCCATGAGCGCGCGCGACCCGTCGGGCTGGAGCGACGCCCCGGCCCCTGACGCGCCCGACTCGATCGCCAGCGAGCTGGCGAGCCGCATCGCCGCGCCTCCGGCCGTCCCCGACGAGCCCATCGACTGGGCCGCGCTCGCCGCCACGTGGCAGCGCGAGGCCGAGGTGCGCGGTCCCGGGGCCGAGGCGGCGGTGCTGCTCTGCGAGGCGGCGCGCATCCACGAGGAGGAGCTGCGCGAGCCGCGGGTGGCGCTCGCGCTGGCCCGCCGCGCCGCCGAGGCCGACCCGACCTACCGCCCCGGGCTCCGCGCCGCCCGCCGGCTCGCCGGAGACGCCGGCGACCACGCCCTGGTCGCCTCGCTGCTCGCCGCCGAGGAGGCGCTGACGCTCGAGCCGGCCGCGCGCGGAGAGCTGTCCCTGGCCCGCAGCCGCGCCCTCGCCGCCGCCGGCCGGCCCGAGGCGGCGCGCCAGGCG
>DASTGK010000586.1:0-6047 GCA_035719085.1 Anaeromyxobacteraceae bacterium | reverse complement strand
CCCCCACTGGACCGCCAGGTTGTAGTGGTCGACGCCCCCCTGGAAGAGGACGTCGGCCGGGTTGCCGGTGTCGATCGGCGGAGGCGGGGGTGGGCCGGCGGGCGTGCTCTGGGAGCCGCCGCCGGCGCAGGCGGCGAGGATCGCGAGCGCCGCGGCGAGGGTGGCGGCGGTGCGGGCGTGGCGCATGGTTCCTCCCTTGAAAGGAGCTATCGCGTGACGCTGGTGGGGGTGACGGGGACGCCGGCGGCGGCGCAGCGGCCGGAGAGCGCGCGGACGGCGGCGTCGCCCGGGGCCTCGCGCTCCAGGGCGCGGGCGGCGGTCTCGCAGCCGCGCTGGTCGCCCTCGAGGGCGGAGAGCTCGGCCAGCGCGGCGCGGGCCGGCACGTCGCCCGGCGCGGCGTCGAGCAGGTCCTGCCAGGCGCGGCGCGCCTCGGGCAGCCGCCGGGCGCCGAGCTCCAGCTCGGCCAGCTCGCGGAGCGCGCCGACGTGGCCCGGGTCGGCCTCGAGCGCCTGCTGCAGCGCGCGGCGCGCCTCGCCCGCCTTGCCCTGCTTCTCGAGCGCCAGCGCCAGGTCGTAGAGGGCCGGCACCATGCGTGGGTTGACCTGGAGCACCTGCTGGTAGGTGGCCACCGCCTGGTCGAGCCGCCCGGAGGTGGCGTAGACGACGCCGAGCGAGAGCTGGGCCGCGGTGTTGCCCGGCTTGGCCTCGAGCGAGGCGCGGAGCGCCTGCTCGGCCTCGTCCCAGCGCTTCAGGTCGGCGAGGAGCTGCCCCAGGTACATCTGGCCGTTGGCGTGGCGCGGCTCGATCGCGAGCGCCCTGCGGTAGGCCTCCTCGGCCTCGGCCGGCTTCCCCTGCGCCTCGAGCAGCTTGCCGATGTTGAGCCAGGCGGCCGGGTACTTGGGGCGCTGCTCCAGCGCCTTGTCGTAGGCCTGGCGCGCCGCCTCGAAGTCGTTGGCGTTCCGCTCCAGCACGCCCAGGTTGAGGTAGGCCTCGGGGTAGTCGCCCTTGGCGGCGTCGATGGCGGCGCGGTAGGCCTTGCGCGCGTCGTCGCGGCGCCCGTCGCGCTCGGCCACGAGCGCCATGAGGAAGTGGTGCTCCGGCACGGCGGGGGCGTCGGCCACCAGCCGCTCCGCCTCGCGCCGCGCCCGGGCGAAGTCGCGGTTGCCGAGCGCGAGCCGCAGCAGGCGCCGGCGGGCGTAGCGGAAGGAGGGGTCGAGCCGCAGCGCCCGGTCGTAGGCCTCGGCGGCCGCCGCGTCCTCGCCGAGCCGCTCGCGGGCGCGGCCGACGGCGGCGAAGACGGCCGGCACGTCCGGGGCGATCTCGACGGTGCGGGCCAGGATGGGCAGGGCGCGGCGCACGTCCTCCTTCGAGTCCATGGCGAGCCAGGCGCGGGCGACGCCGAGCCGGACGTCGGGGCGGGCCGGGGCGAAGAGGACGGCCTTGTCGAAGGCCTTCTCGGCCTCGGCGCGCTTGCCGGTGAGCAGGTAGGCGCCGCCCAGGGTGACGAGCGCGTGGGCCCGCTCCTCGTTGGAGCCGGTGGTGCACGCCCCCTCGAGCAGCGTCACCGCCTCGGCGCGCTCCCCCTTCTTGAGGAGCAGCTCGCCGAGCGTGACGCGGGCCGGGTTGGAGGTGGGGCGGAGCGCGATGACGCGCCGCAGGTCGGCCTCGGCGCCGGCCCGGTCGCCCAGCCGGGCGCGCAGCTCCCCGAGCGCCAGCGCCGTCTGGGCGGTCGGGCGGAGCTGGTCCGCCTTGACGAGCCAGGCGAGGGCGCGCTCGGCCTGGTCGGCCGCGGCCAGCCAGGCGCCGTACTCGCTCGCCAGGTCGGCGTCGTCCGGGCGGGCCGTGGCCTCCTGCTCGAAGAGCGGCAGCGCCTTGTCGAACTCGGCGCGCCTGGCCAGGAGCCGCGCCTGGGCGTGGGCCTCGGAGCGGGGCGGCGTCTCCTCGCCCTCGGCCACCGGGGCGGCCTCGCCGCCGTCCTCCTCGCCGCCGCCGGCGCCGGTCTCGTCCTGGATGACGACGCGGATGGCCTCGTTGCCCCGCCGCTGGGCGTAGAGCTGCAGGGCGATGGCCCCGGCGATGAGCACCGCGAGTCCGGTGAGCAGGGGCCAGAGCTTGTCCATCACCATGCGCGTCATGGCGTGACCCCCGCCGCGGCCAGCGCGTCGGTGAGGCCGTGGCCGGTGACGTTCTGGATCTCCAGCCCGGGCCGGGCGTTGATCTCGAGGACCAGGGGGCCGGCGGTGCGGTCCACCACCACGTCGACGCCCAGGTAGCCGAGCGGCACGGCGGCCGCGGCGCGCCGCGCGGTCTCGAGCACCTCGGCCCAGCGCGGCACCTCGAGGCCGACGAGCGGCGCCCCCGACTCCGGGTGCGTGTCGACGGCCCGGCCGTGGTGGAGGGCGCGGAAGGTGCGCCCCGTCGCCAGGTCGACGGCGATGCCCAGGCCGCCCTGGTGCAGGTTGGCCCGACCCTCCGACTCGGCGGTGGGGACGCGGATCATCGACATGATGGGGCGCGCCCGGTGGGTGATGACGCGCACGTCGCAGAGCCCGTCGGCCCAGAGCCCGGCGAAGAGCGCGTGCGGCTCGACGCGCGCCTCGATGAAGGCCCGGTCCTCGAGCTGGTTGGAGTGGACCCCGAAGACGATGTCGGCGAGGTGGCGGGAGAGGGCGATCGGGGTGACGAGGTCGCCGCCCGACCTGCGCCAGCCGCCGGCCTCCTCGTCCCACGCGCCCACCACCAGGATGCCGCCGCCGCCCGAGCCGTTGGCCGGCTTCACCACGAAGCGCCCCTTGCCGGCCAGCGCCTCGACGGCGCGGGGCACGGCGAAGAGGCCGTCGCAGACCGCCAGCGTCTCGGGCACCGGCACGCCGGCCGCCAGGAAGCGCTCCTTGGCGAGCAGCTTGTCGTCGGCGAGCGGGTAGTCGCGCCGGGCGTTGTTCGGGTAGACGAGCGTCAGGTTGCGCCGGTTGATGCCGACGACCCGGGCGCGCCGCTCGACGACGGCGTGGGCGCGCTGGCGCAGGAGGGCGAGCGGGCTCACGCCGGCCTCCCGCGCGAGAGCAAGCCGCGGAAGCGGCGGTACTCGCTGAGCCGCATCCCCACCCAGCGCCCCAGGTAGACGTTGGCGGCGATGACGAGGAAGAGCACCTCGGGGAAGCCGATGACGAGCACCTGGAAGGCCAGCGAGTTCATCACCACGAAGCAGGCCAGCATCACCGCGAGCGTGCCGGCCAGCTCCTGGCCGGCCTGGCGCGTGCCGTGCTCGGTGAGCGACAGGTAGAAGCGCTCGGCGCAGATGGCGAGCACGGCGATGGGGAAGAAGGTCACCTTGGTGAGCGGCGCCACCTCGAGCTTGTCGGCCACCACGGTGGTGGCGACGAGCGTGGCCACCACGGCGGCGAGCAGGATGGCGAGCGTGGGGGAGTGGAGCAGCTCCAGCTCCTGCAGCACCCAGCGGGCGGCGGCCACCACCGCCACCACGATGAGCACCGCCACCACGCCGAAGAGCGCGCCGGTCTCGCCGGCGGCGGCGGCGAGGAGGGCTGGCAGGAAGGTGCCGAAGGTCGGCATGCCGATGACGTTGCGGAAGAGCACCACCACGAGCGCGCCCACCGGCAGCATGAAGATGGTGCGCAGGAGCGTGAACGGCAGCTTGAGCCGGTCGAAGAGCCCCCAGACGTCGAGGAAGGTGAAGGAGGCCTTGGCCTTGGGCGAGGGGACGAGCGCGGTGTGGGTCTCGAAGCGGTAGTCGAAGTTGACGTCGGCGGTTCGCTTGAAGAGCGGCTCGTCGCCGTAATAGAGCGTGAGGTAGTGCTCGGGCAGCACCGCGAAGTGCTTGTTGGTGGGGCAGAAGGGCACCCAGTGGCCGGCCACCCAGGCCTCGACCCACTGGTGCGAGGTCTTCTTGGAGCCGGGCGTCATGATGAGCCCGCCCACCAGCCGCGCCGGGATGCCGGCCTTGCGGGCCAGGGCCACCATGAGCCGGCTCTTGCCGTTGCACGAGGCCTCGCCGAGCCGCAGCGCGGTGAGCGCGTCGGTGGTCCCCTTGAACGGCCGGGGGGTCAGGCCGGCCGCCACGTCGAAGATCTTCCGGAGCCGCTCCAGCACCGTCCCGTGGTCGGCGCCGACGCGCTCCAGCGTGGCCGCGATCTCGGGGGCGTCGACCTGCACGTCCTTCTCGGGGCGCAGCGCCACGGCCACCGAGGCCGGGTAGCCGTCCGGCACCTGGAGGTCTGGCGGGATGACGTACTCCATCTTGTGCGGCAGCACGGTGAAGCTGTGGCGGATCTGCGCCTTGTCCGGCACCCGGTCGCCGGTCCAGGTGGCGACCCGGTTGGCCCCCTCGGTCACCTGCGTCAGGTGCATGCCGGTGGCCGACTCCTTCTCGTCGGCGACCACCTGGTGGGCGTCGTTGGCCGGCAGGAAGCTGCGCACCTTGACCTCGCCGCCGTGGCCGTCGAGGTCGAGGGCGTAGGTCACCTGGTACTGGGTGACCGGCAGCACGTCCCTGATGGCGTAGCCGAGGCTCCGGACCTTGTAGGCCATGGTGCCGAGCGCGCCGCCGACGAGGGCGACGGTGACCACGGTGATCTTCGCTCTGTGACTGACCTTCATCGCGGGGCTCGCTAGGAGACTCCGAGTGGGGCTGAATGGCCACGGCCGGCGGCCGGGCTCGACGCAGAGATGACTCCCAGGGAGCCCTCCGCAGGACAGCCTCCGCGAGGGTAGACTCGTGTGGCCATGGCTCCTCCCCCGCCCGCCCTGCGCGCCGCCGCCCGCCGCGCCGTCTCGCTCCCCGAGGACGCGCTCCTCGCCGAGTGCGACGAGGAGTTCTTCACGGCCGGCGGCCCGGGCGGGCAGCACCGCAACAAGACCGAGAGCGGGGTGCGGCTCACCCACCGGCCGACCGGCGTCGGCGTGAGCGCCACCGAGCGGCGCAGCCAGGCGCAGAACCGGGGCGAGGCGCTGGCGCGGCTGCGCGAGCGGCTGGCCGAGCTCGGGGTGGAGCCGAAGGTGCGCCGGCCGACGCGGCCGACGCGCGGCTCGAAGGAGCGGCGGCTCGGCGAGAAGCGCCACCGCGCCGAGCGGAAGGCGGCGCGGCGGGACTACGACTGACGGGGGATCAGGCGAGCTGCGAGGCGAGCGGCACCGGCTCGGCCAGCCCGGCGACCACCAGCCGGTCGACGGCGGCCTTCACCTCGGCCGGCTCGATGCCGGTGTCCTCGAGCGCGCGCGAGAGGTCGTTCAGCCCCTTCTTGGCGCCCGAGAGCTCGGCCAGCAGCACGCCGTCGCCCGGCTCGATGCGGAGCGGCCCGGCCCACCCGGCCAGCGCGGCGGTGAGCGCGGCGCGGCCGCTCGAGCGGGCGGCGTTGACCGCCTCGCGATGGGCCGCCTCGGCCTCGCGGCCGGCGAGCGAGAGCGTGAACTTCTGTCCGCGGGGCCAGCGCCGGGGCGCGGTCGGGAGCGGGGCGGAGTCGGGAAGCATGCGCGGCGCAGGTATCGGTCCGATCGCACCCCCCTGTCAACGGCCGCTGGGTCCGCGCCGCCCCCGGATCGGCGAATCAGCAGCCTCCGCCGCCCTGGCCGTCGTTGAAGGCGATCAGCCCCTCCCGGCCGAAGACCCGCTGCAGCTCGATCCGCAGCCCGGGCACGAGGTGGCGCAGGTGCGCCTCCACCACGAAGGGAACCCCGCCCGCCTGCAGCACCACGTCGCGCTTCTCGTCGGCCGTCTCGTCCAGAGACAGGTGGTAGGAGTAGCCCCCTCAACCACGCCCGACGTCGATGCGGATGAAGCGGGCCGTGGCCTCGCGGGCCAGGTGATCGAGGAGCGCCCGCCGGGCGTCCCCCACCACCTCGATCTCGGTCGTCTCGATGGCGTCCATGGCGGTGTGTGAGCCGCCCCGGGCCGGAAGGATTCGCCGCGGGCTCCCGTCGGGCGGTTGCCGCCGGGCGGCGCCTCGGTGTTGACTGCTGCGCATGTCCACGCCCCGGCTCGCCCCGCTCGCCGCCGCCCTGGCGCTCCTCGCGCCGCCCGCCGCCCCCGC
>DASTGK010000585.1:0-4803 GCA_035719085.1 Anaeromyxobacteraceae bacterium | reverse complement strand
GCCGACGGCATCGACGCGGCCGACCTCGACGCCGTGCGCGGCGCGGTGGCCGGCGCCAGGGCGCTCGTCGAGCTGGGGCTGGAGCGGCTCTCCGGCGGCGACGAGGCGCGCGCCGCGTCGCTGCTGGCCGAGACGCCGGTGAAGCGGCTCTTCCAGGAGGGGTTCGGGCGCGTGCTCGAGCTCGCCTGGCGCGCCGAGCGGATCCTGAAGGCGGGCGGCGCCGGCACCCGGGCCGGTCCCCTGCTCGACGCGCCGCTCGGCGAGGCGCTGTCGGCGCTCGCCAGCCGCCGGCCGCGCTACCAGCCGGGCCTGGAGCTCGACCGCGAGGACTGGGGCACGCCCGCCGCCGCGGCCGAGCCGCGCCGTTTCCTCTCCGAGGCCGACCTCTCGCGCACCGCCGCCGCGCTCGACCTGGCCGAGGGGCTGGCGTCGCTGGCGCGCGAGCTGGGGCTGGCGGTCCGCGCCGAGGGGGCGTCGCCGCGCCTCGCCGCGCTCTACCTGACGGCGCTCGCCAACGAGCGGCTGGGGCGCCCCTTCGCGCCGGCGCCCATCCCCGCGGCCGAGCTCTCCCGGGCGGCCGCGGCGCTCGAGCCGCTCGACGACCCGCGCCTGGCGGCGGCCGGCCCGGCGGGCGAGCTGCTCCTCGAGCTGGCGCGCCGGCGCGCCGAGGAGCTGGCCGCCACCGCCTCCGAGGCGGCGGCGCGGCCCGACCTGGTGACCGCCCTCCTCGTCCGGCCCTAGGCCTGCCCGAGGACTCCAAAACGGCGAGGCGCGCCGAGCCCGCTCCCAGCGGACCCGCGCGCGCCTCCGGACCGACGTCTCGTCGTTACTTCTTGGGGGCCTCGGGGGCCGGCGCCACCTTGGCGCCCTCCGCCTTGGTCTCGTGGTGCTTCTTGCCGTGGTGCTTCTTGGCCGGGGCGGCCTTCTTGTCGCCCGCGGGGGCGGCCTTGTCGGCGGCCGGAGCCTTCTCGGCGGCCGGGGCGGCGGCGGGGGCCGGCGCCTTGTCGGCGGCGAAGGCCGGGGCGGCGACGGCGAGCAGGGCGAGGGCGGCAAAGGCCTGGGCGATGCGCTTCATGGTTCGTTCTCCGTTTCCTTGGGACCGCGGGAGCGGTCCGTGGTTGCCTGAGAGACGCTCGGGCTGTCGGGTGAATTCACCACAACTGCGCGTTTCCGCACAGCGGCCTCAAAGGGCCGGATCCACGAAGGAAGCCTCGCGGGCCCACCGGAGGGCCTGATCGACCTGCTCCTCGCTCAGGATGCCCGCCTCGCGCACCACCTTGAGCTCGTTCCGCATCGAGGTGTCGAGCAGGTAGGGGCCGTCGGTGTTGATGGTGAACTTGACCCCCCGCTCCCAGAACCGGCCGAGGATGGTCCCGAGCTCGGCGAGCGAGCCGACGGCGCGGGTGGCGAGGTTGGAGCTGGGGCAGATCTCGAGCGTCACGCCGCGCTCGCGCAGGAGGTCCATCACCCGCTCGTCCTGCGCCGCCCGGATGCCGTGGCCGATCCGCTCCGGCTCGAGCTGCTCCACCACCGCCCGCACCCCCTCGGCGCCGGTGCCGGCCGTCTCGCCGGTGTGGACGGTGGTCTTGAGCCCGGCGGCCCGGGCGTGCCGGTAGAGGTCGCGGTAGCGGACCACCTCGCGGGCGTCGAGCTCGAGCGCGTGCCGCTCCGTGCCGGCCAGGTCGATGCCGACCACGCCGCGCCGCCGGTACCTGATCGCCTTCTCCACCAGGATCTCGTTGAGCCGCGGCTCGAACTCGCGCGCCAGGCAGAAGATGAGGCCGGCCTGGACGCCGTACTCCAGCACCGCCCGATCCATGCCGCGCAGCGCCGCGTGGATGATGTGGTCGAGATCGCGCTCGCCGCCCACGTTCCGCTTCATCGGGTTGAAGCGCAGCTCGATGAGCGAGACGCGGCTGGAGCGGTACTCCTTGCCGATGATCTCGTGGACGCTCCGCTCGATGGCCTGCGGGGAGGACTGGATCTTCTCGGTCCAGGTGTGCATCACCGCCAGGTACTCCTCGAGCGACCGCACCTTGCCCGGGCGCGCCGAGACCAGCTCCTTGAACTCCCAGTAGGAGGCGACCGGCAGCTTGAACCCCTGCTCGTGCGCGATCGACCAGAGGACGTGGGGCGCCACCGCGCCGCCGACGTGGATGTGGAGGTCCGCCAGCTCCCTCGGCATCAGGCCCGCTCGCCTTCGCCGGGGACCGCCTCGCCGCCCGCGCCGAGCGAGAGGCCGCACTCCGGACAGTCGGGCTGGGCGGCCGACACGGTGAAGGCGTGGCCGCAGGCCGGGCACTCGATGGGGCCGCCGGCGTCGAGGTCGACCGCCGCCGCCCCGCGCGCCGCCGCGGCCGCCGCCGCCGGATCCTCCAGCAGGGCGGCCCAGTCCTGGCGCAGGAAGGCGAGCGCCTGCTCGACCTGGGCCACCGGCACGTAGAGGTTCCAGTGCGGGTGGTGGCGCTCCTCCTTGGTGGTGGGCGGCACCTTCTCCATCTCGGCGCCGAGCCCCTGCTCCTCGAGCAGCGTCATCATCTCGCGCACCTGGGCGTAGCCGTTGCGGCTCACCAGCCTCAACCCCTCCGCCGCGGCCGCGCAGGTGACGCAGCCTCCCAGGTCGTCGAGCGGCGTGGCGCACGTCGGGCACGTCTGGACCATGACCCTCCTCCTTCGCTGGAGCCACCCGCATGATAGCCCCGGTCCCGCCTGCGCGGGGCGCCCCGGAGGGTCGAGCTTTCGCTATACTGCCGCCCCCATGATCATCGACGGCAAGGCGGTAGCGGCCCGCGTGCGGGCCGAGGTGGCGGAGCAGGTGAAGGCCCTCGCGGCGCGAGGCGTGGCGACCGGCCTCACGGTGGTGCGCGTCGGCGACGATCCGGCCTCCGCGGTCTACGTGCGCAACAAGATCAAGGCCTGCGCCGAGACCGGCATCGTCTCGGTGGAGCACCACCTCCCCGCCACCACCACCCAGGCCGAGCTGCTCGCCCTCATCGGCCGGCTCAACGCCGATCCGGCCGTCCACGGCATCCTGGTGCAGCTGCCGCTGCCCAAGCAGATCGTCGAGCAGGCGGTGCTCGAGGCCATCTCGCCGGCCAAGGACGCCGACGGCTTCCACCCCTTCAACGTCGGCTGCCTCTGGACCGGCAAGCCGGCGCCGCGCGCCTGCACCCCGTTCGGCGTGATGCGGCTCCTCGACGAGGCCGGCGTCGACCTGAAGGGCAAGCACGCGCTCGTGGTCGGCCGCTCCAACATCGTCGGCAAGCCGCAGGCCGCCATGCTGCTCGAGCGCCACGCCACCGTCACGCTGGCCCACTCGCGCACCGCCGACCTGGCCGCCGAGGTGGCCCGCGCCGACGTGCTGGTGGCGGCGGTGGGCAAGGCGGAGATGATCAAGGGCGCCTGGGTGAAGCCGGGCGCGGTGGTCATCGACGTGGGCATGAACCGGGGCGCCGACGGCAAGCTGGTGGGCGACGTCGAGTTCGCCGAGGCGTCGAAGCGGGCCGCCGCCATCACCCCGGTGCCGGGCGGCGTCGGCCCCATGACCATCGCCATGCTGCTCGCCAACACCGTCGAGCTGGCCCGCCGGTCGATCGCATGACCCGGGCGGCGGCCGTCCTGGCGGCGCTCCTGGCCGGCTCGACCGGCTGCTGCGCCTGCGCGACGAGCCCGACCTTCACCGTGCGCCAGGGGGCGGCGCTCCAGCCCGGCCCGCCCCCCGCGCCGCTCGCCGGGTCGGTGCGGCTGCTCCACCTCGGCGACTTCGGCGACGACACCTGCCAGCAGGCGGCGGTCGCCTCGGCCGTCGAGGCGGCGCACCGGCGCGCCCCCTTCGACGCTGCCCTCTTCGCCGGCGACAACCTCTACGAGTGCGGCCCCGACGCCACCCTCCCCGGCGCCGAGGCCTGCGCCTTCGGCCCGGACGGCGCCGCGGTGGCGACGCCGCCCTCCGGGCCACCCGACCCCGCCTTCGCCCGGCTGCACGAGGGGCCGCTCGCCGGCCTCTCCGCCGCGCCCGCGGCGCCGGTCTACCTGGCGCTCGGCAACCACGACGTGGCCGCGGGCGGCGGCTGCGCCGTGCGCGGCCTCTCCCCGGGGGCCACCGCCCGGCGCAAGGCCTGCCTGGAGGTGGCCCACGCCTCGCCGCGCTGGTCGATGCCGGGGCGCCACTACGTCCTCGACCGCGGGCCGGCCCGCCTCATCGTCATCGACTCGAACGTGGTCGGCGCCGACTACGCCGGCTTCACGCTCGACGACGAGGTGGCCTTCGTCGCCGCCTCGTCGGCCGGCTGCGACGCCCGCGCCTGCTTCCTCGTGGCCCACCACCCGCCCGCCACGGCCGGCAGCCACCACGACGAGGGGCCGGCCGACCGGGCGGCGCGGATGCAGCGGCTCGTCGACGCCGGCGGCGGCCGGCTGCGCGCCTGGCTCGCCGGCCACGACCACGACCTGCAGCACGTCCGCACCGCCGGCGGCCTCGACGTGCTCGTCTCCGGCAACGGCTCGCGCCAGCGCCCGGCCGAGCGGTTCGGCGCGGTGAGCGCCGGCGGCGCGCTCCTCTTCGGCTCGGTGAGCTGGGGCTACGGCATCCTCACCGTGGGTGACGCCGGCTGGCGCTACCGGTTCGAGGACGACCGCGGCCGGGCGCTCTACTGCTGCGCGGCCGAGGGGGCCGGGCGGTGCGAGCCGGTCTCGTGCCAGGAGCGGTGATGCGCGCGCTCGCGATCACGCTCCTGCTGGCCTCGACCGCGAGCCCGACCCAGGTTACCGGTGATCCAGCCCCCTCACCCCGGCCCTCTCCCC
>DASTGK010000584.1:0-3720 GCA_035719085.1 Anaeromyxobacteraceae bacterium | reverse complement strand
GAAGACCCTGGAGCCCCGCGACCTCACCGCCATGGGGGCGCGCATCATCCTCGGCAACACCTACCACCTGTTCCTGCGCCCCGGGCACCAGCTCATCGAGAAGCTGGGCGGCCTGCACCGCTTCATGGCCTGGGACGGGCTGGTGCTCACCGACTCGGGCGGCTTCCAGGTCTTCAGCCTGGGCGAGCGGGCCGAGAAGACCGCCGCCGGCGCGCCGGTGCCCAAGCCGGGCCCCGGCCTGGTCACCATCGCCGAGGAGGGGGTCACCTTCCGCTCCCACCTCGACGGCTCGAGGCAGTTCCTCTCGCCGGAGCGGGCCACCGAGGTGCAGCTGGCGCTGGGCGCCGACGTCATCATGGCCTTCGACGAGTGCCCGCCCTCCCTGGCCGACCGCGCCTACCACGAGCAGTCGCTGGCCCGCACCCAGCGCTGGCTGGAGCGCTGCCGCCACGCCTGGGAGGCGGGCTCGCGCCGCCGCGCCGACGCCGGCCTGACCCCCTCGGCGCTCTTCGGCATCGCCCAGGGCGGCCTGCACGCCGACCTGCGGGCCCGCGCCATCGACGAGGCGGCGGCGCTCGACCTGCCGGGCTACGCGCTGGGCGGCTACGCCGTGGGCGAGGCGCCCGAGACCATGTGGGAGGGGGTGGCGCGCGACGCGCCCCGGCTGCCGGCCGGGAAGCCGCGCTACCTCATGGGCGTCGGGACCCCGGAGGACCTGCTCGCCGCCATCGCCGCCGGCGTCGACATGTTCGACTGCGTCCTGCCGACGAGGTGCGCCCGCAACGGGCTCCTCTTCACCAGCCGCGGCAAGATCACCATCAAGAACGCCAGGTTCACCGAGGACGAGCGGCCGCTCGACCCGGCCTGCGGCTGCCCCACCTGCCGCACCTACACCCGGGCCTACCTGCGCCACCTCTTCCGCGCCGACGAGCTGACCGGCCTGCGGGCCAACACCATCCACAACGTCCACTACTTCCTCGACCTCATGGCCGGCGCCCGGGCCGCCATCGAGGCGGGCCGGTTCGACGCCTTCCGGCGCGAGCGGCAGGCCGCCTGGCAGGCCGGCCTCGACGCCTGACGGGCCTGGCGCCCGGGCCGCGTCCAGAATGTCGTTGCCCCGGGCGCGAAAATGCTGATAGATCACGCCGCTTTTCTCGCACTGACCGGAGCGTCCATGCACCCCGTCTTCCAGGCCTTCCTCGCTCAGACCGCCGAGGGGCAGCCGGCGCAGAACCCCGTCGTCGCCTTCCTGCCCTTCATCCTCATCGCGGTCGTCTTCTACTTCGTCTTCTTCCGCCCCCAGCAGAAGCAGGCGAAGCAGCACCAGACCTTCCTCGGCGCGCTCAAGAAGGGCGACGAGGTGGTGACCCAGGGCGGCATCGTGGGCACGGTGGTCCTCGTCGAGGACCGGACCGTCACCCTCGACGTCGGGGCCGGCACCAAGGTCCGCGTCCTCAAGGGGCACGTGTCCGGCGCCTGGCAGGAGAAGCCGGCCGCGGCCGCGCAGGAGAAGAAGTAGATGGAACGGTCCTGGTACTGGCGCGTCGCGCTCATCGTCGCGGTCGCGATCTTCTCGGTCTGGCAGCTCGTCCCGAGCTGGTTCTACTTCCAGCTCCCGCCCGAGCAGCGGCTCGGCGAGGCCTACGACAAGTCGGTGCCGGGCTGGGCGCCCGACGCCAAGAAGCACCTCAACCTCGGCCTCGACCTGCAGGGCGGCATCCACCTCGCCATGGGCGTGGACGTCGACCGCGCCGTGAAGGCCAAGGTGGCCCGCCGCGCCGACGAGATCGCCGAGCACCTGAAGTCGAAGGCCGTCCCCTTCACCAGCGCCGCGCCGGACTCGACCGGCCTGCGGGTGGCGGTGGCCACCACCGCCGCCGGCGACGCCGAGAAGGAGACGCTCGACTACTACGGCGCCGAGCTCTACTCGCCCGGCGGCGCGCCCGAGGGGCAGGTGCTCTTCGCGTTCAAGGACCAGGTCCTGCGCGACTTCAAGGCCAAGGCGGTGGAGCAGGCCGAGAAGACCATCCGCAACCGCGTCGACAAGTGGGGCGTCTCCGAGCCCGACATCAAGCGCAAGGCCAACAACCAGATCCAGATCCAGCTGCCGGGCTTCAAGGATCCGGAGAAGGCCAAGGAGCTGCTCGGCCGCACCGCGCAGCTCGAGTTCAAGATCTGCGACGACGGCAACGCCGTGCTGGACCAGCTGCGCGGCCAGCTGCCGGCCTGCCCGTCGACGCGCGACGGCATGACCTCGGCGCTTCCCGAGGGCGGCTGCTGGACGGTGGAGAACGTCGAGCTGCCCGGCGGCGCCGGCCGCGCCGCCACGCTCGTGGCCGCCACCAAGCGGGCCGAGCTGGAGCAGGTGATCGCCCAGCGCATCGCCCCGCTCCTCGACCCGACCAAGAACGCCATCGGCATCGGCGAGGTCACGGTGGGCCAGGAGCTCTCGCGCGCGACCTACTACCGGACCTTCCTGCTGCGGGCCAAGACCGAGCTGACCGGCGACTACATCGCCGACGCCCGGGCCTCCATGGACAACAGCGGCCCCGGCGGCGGCAAGCCGGTGGTGACCTTCACCATGTCGCCCGACGGGGCGCGCCTCATGGAGAAGCTGACCACCGAGAACCTGGGCCGCCGCATGGCCACGGTGCTCGACGACAAGGTCGAGACCGCCCCGTACATCCAGGGGCGCATCGCCGGCAACGGCCAGATCACCCTCGGCTCCGGGCGCGACTACAACGCCATGTTCGAGGAGGCCAACGCCATCGCGCTGGTGCTCAAGGCCGGCGCGCTGCCGGCGCCGGTCACCATCTTCGAGGAGCGGACCGTCGGCGCCACCCTCGGGCCGGAGCTGGTGAAGAAGGGCACGCTGGCGGCCGTGGTCGGCCTGGCCGTCGTCCTCCTCTTCATGGCGCTCTACTACCGGGCGTCGGGCGTGGTGGCCAACGTGGCCCTGGTGCTGAACGGCCTCCTGGTGCTGGCCATCATGTCGATGATCGGCACCACGCTGACGCTGCCCGGCATCGCCGGCTTCGTGCTCACGCTCGGCATGGCGGTGGACGCCAACGTGCTCATCAACGAGCGCATCCGCGAGGAGATGCGGGCCGGCCGGACCGTCAAGCAGTCGGTCCAGGCGGGCTACGACAAGGTCTTCTGGACCATCGTCGACTCCCACGTGACCACGCTGGTGGCCGCGGTGGTGCTCATGCAGTACGGCTCGGGCCCGGTGCGCGGCTTCGCGGTCACGCTCACCATCGGCCTCGTCGCCTCGATGTTCACCTCCATCGTGGTGACCCGCGCCATCATGGAACTGCTCACGCGCGACGACTCGGCGCGTCTCTCGGTCTAGGCGCCCATGCAATTCAAGACCTTCGACATCCTCCCGCACGGCACCACCTTCGACTTCGTCGGCAAGCGGCACATCGCCGTGGTGCTGTCGCTCATCGTCAACCTGACGGTGATCGTCTGGGCCCTGCCGGCCGTCCACGGCCTCAACTTCGGCGTCGACTTCGCGGGCGGCACGGAGATGGAGGTCCGCTTCGCCAAGGCCGTCGACCCCGCGGAGATCCGCAAGGCGGTCGAGGACCTCGGGTTCAAGGACGCTTCCGTCCAGACCTACGGCGCCGCCTCGGAGAACACCTTCCTCATCCGCGTCGGCCGCATCGCCCTCATGAGCGAGGCGGACGTGCAGCGGGTCGAGGCGGCGGTGAAGGCCCG
>DASTGK010000583.1:0-2813 GCA_035719085.1 Anaeromyxobacteraceae bacterium | reverse complement strand
GGGGCCCGCATCCTGGCGCGCGGCCCGGCCGCCGCGGCGCTCGGCACGCTCGGCGCGCTCGAGCTCCTGCTCGTCGTGGCGCGGCTCGTCCCGGCGCGCGGCGCCGGGCGCCGCCTCGAGCTCGTCGACGGGCTGCCGGTGGTGCGCCCCACCGAACGCGCTGCCGGCTGCGACTGCCGCAACGTCTACTGACGGTGCGCGCGCGGCGTCAGCGCCCGTAGGTGCACGGCTCGGGGGAGAGCGCGAACGTCCCGTCGTCGTTGGTGACGGCCACCGTCACCGGACCGGGCGCGCCGCGCGGCGCCACCACCACCACCACCGCCTCGCCGGTGACGCGCACCACCCGCGCCGGGGCGCCGCCGAACATCACCTGGGCCGGGCGTAGGTTCCGGCCGCGGATGGTCACCTGCGCGCCGCCCGCCGCCGGCGCGCCGCGCGGGCTGAGCCCGTCGATCACCGGCCCTTGCCGATCATCCACGCCCTGCTCGGGCCGCCACGGCTCCGGCGCGGCCACGACCGCCTGCTGCGGCGGCTCGGGGAGGCCGGCGTTGGCGTTGTACTCGAGGTCGCGCGCCAGCTTCTGCATGCCGACCACGAGCCGCGCCGAGGACTCGGCCTCCTCGGGGCTGGGCGCCCCGGCCGGCGCGGCCTGCAGGCCAGGCGGACCGGACCCACCGTCCGGCGCGCGGGGGGAGTCGGAGGGCGGCGCGACGCCGCCCGATCGCGCCTGCGCCACGTCCAACTCCTCGCCGATGGAACGGAGCGCCTCCGACTGCCGGCGGGCGGCCTCACCACGGAGCGGCGCCGGGCCGTCGCGACCGCGCTCACCGGGCCGCCCCACGAAGAGCGCGGCAGCGAGCATCGCCACGGCAGCGACGCCGATCCCGGCCACGACGATGGGCCTCGTGCGCCCCTTCATGGCCTCTCAATGTAGCGACGAAGTCGCGGTGGGCCAGTGCCGATCAGCCGCTGAACGTGGGCCGTACGGTGGGTTCTGTCTCAGGGGATCACCCGGCAGTCGCGGCTTTCACCCCAACGGAGCGCCGTGGTCGACGCAGCGTCTCGCGCGTCCATCCGCAAGTAGGAACACGAGATTCAGCGCTCCGATCGAGCGGCCCCACATCGTGATGTCCCTGCGTCGTGGGGCTGGGTGTGTACGCGCACCGGGGTCAAGTCGGTTGGACGCGAGCGCAACTGAGTCTCGCGATTCCTCCACCGGCGGGACGCGCCGGTTCACAAGACAACGCGACCTCGGGTCGGCGGGGTGAGCCAGATGAAGACCAGCAAGAAGAGCAAGAAGGTGGAGCAGAAGGGGGAGATCAGCCGTCGCGACCTCCTCAAGATCACGGCGGCGTCGGGCGCGGCGGCGGCCATCGCCGGGGTCGCCGGGACGGCGCAGGCCGACGGCGGCACGAGCGGCGGGACCACGACCGGCGGGACCTGCACGGGGCTGCAGGCGATCGAGGCCTTCCCGACGAGCCCGCTCATCCTCAACCCGTTCACCGACCCCATGCCGGTGCCGCGCGCGGCCAAGCCGATCCCGGACTCCGAGGTGGCCACGTGGTCCAACCAGCCCGGTCCCGAGGCGGGCAAGCAGGACTGCGACGGCAACACCCACCAGCTCTGGCCGGGCCAGGCGGGCTCCTGCGTCGAGAGCTACCCGCACCCGAAGTACTACCAGAACAAGCTGCAGGTGGCGCCGCACAGCTTCACGTCGTCGCCGGTGCGCACGCTCGTCCCCTACAAGGACGTGAACGGCAACGTCGTCCCGGCCGGCACGGTGGTGCCGAAGCTGCCGGACAGCACCATCTACGGCTTCAACGGCACCTTCCCCGGCCCGATGATCAACGCCGAGTACGGGAAGCCCTGCTGCGTCCGGTTCGAGAACCACCTGGACGAGAACCCGCTCAACCTCGACCGCGGCGACTTCGGCGCGCCCGACTGGAAGTTCCTCACCCACCTCCACAACGCGCACACCGCCTGCGAGAGCGACGGCA
Source organism: Anaeromyxobacteraceae bacterium (assembly GCA_035719085.1). Lineage (GTDB taxonomy): Bacteria > Myxococcota > Myxococcia > Myxococcales > Anaeromyxobacteraceae > JADKCZ01. Next base: position 816 of record DASTGK010000583.1, on the reverse strand, counting down.
ACCCGCACCACAAGGCCCAGGCTTACGGCCCGGGCGGCTGGGTCGACAACCTCTACCTCAACTACCCGGCCGGCGGCGACGACGCCGAGAAGCAGTCCTTCTTCTGGTACCACGACCACCGCATGGACCACACCGGGGCCAACGTCTACAAGGGCATGGTCGGCCTCTACCCGATCTACGACCCGGTGCTCGACTCCGGCGACGAGACCAAGGGGCTGCGCCTCCCGGGCGTCCGCACCGACCACGCCGACGGCTCCTTCGACGTCGACTACGACATCCCGATCGTCTTCTACGACTGCCGGCTCGACGACGGCGCCACGCCGCACCAGGACTTCCACAACGGCTGCGGCGAGTTCCACCCGGAGAACTGGGGCAAGACGTTCTTCCGCCACTTCCCGAACCACGGCTTCGTCGGCGACATCTTCACCGTCAACGGCAAGGCCTACCCGGTGCTCGAGGTGAAGCGGCGCAAGTACCGCCTGCGCTTCCTCACCGCGGCCGTCTCCCGCCAGTTCGAGCTGCAGTTCATGACCTCGGCGGCCGGGCCCAAGTCGGCGGTGTCGCTCGGCTACTCGGGCGACGAGCTCGAGGGGCAGTGGCGCATCGAGGACGGCCAGCAGTGCATGAACTTCGCCCAGATCGCCTCCGGCGGCGGCCTGCTGCCCAGCCCCATCATGCGCGACTCGATCGAGAACTGGCCGGCCATGCGCCACGAGATCGTGGTCGACTTCACCAAGTACCTCGACGGCACGCCGACCAAGAAGGGTGACGTCATCTACCTGACCGACATCTGCAAGATGCCGGACGGGCGGGAGG
>DASTGK010000582.1:0-3151 GCA_035719085.1 Anaeromyxobacteraceae bacterium | reverse complement strand
CCAGCTCGACCGAGAGGACCGGGAAGCCGGGGCGCCGGATCCAGGCGTTGGCCAGCTCCACCACCGGCTGGCCGGAGGCCTCGGCGAGCGCGCTCCACAGGTCGTCGGCCACGGCGTTGGCCCGGGCGTGGCGGTGCATGTAGAGCCGGATCCCCTCGCGGAACGGGGCCTCGCCCAGGTAGCCCTCGATCATCCGCAGCACCGCGCCGCCCTTCTCGTAGGTGATGAGGTCGAAGGCCTCGGTCGCCTCGGCGACGGTGCGGACGTCGGCGTGGATCGGGTGCGTCGAGCGGAGCGCGTCGAGCCCCATGGCCGCCGCCTTGCCCTGGTCGAACTCGAGCCAGACGCGCCAGTCGGGGCGCCAGGCGTCGACGATCTTGTAGGCCATCCAGGTGGCGAAGGCCTCGTTGAGCCAGAGGTCGTCCCACCAGGTCATGGTGACGAGGTTGCCGAACCACTGGTGGGCCAGCTCGTGCGTCACCACCTCGGCCACCCGCTTGCGCTGGGCCAGCGAGGCGGTGGCCGGGTCGAGCAGCAGCGCCACCTCGCGGTAGGTGATGAGGCCGGCGTTCTCCATGGCGCCGGCCTCGAAGTCGGGCAGGCCGAGCTGGTCGAGCTTGCCGAAGGCGTAGGGCAGGCCGAAGTAGTCCTCGAGCCTCGGCAGCGCGGCGAGCGCCGCCTCCTGGCCGAAGGCGGCGAGCCCCACCTTCTGCGGCACCGCCCAGGTGCGCACGGGCGCGCCGCGCGCCTCGCCGGCCGGGCCGCCCTCGATCCGCCCGACGGCCAGCGCCACGAGGTAGGTCGGCAGGGGCGGCGTCTCGGCGAAGCGGACGAGCCGCGTGGCGCCCCGATCCTCCTCCGCCTCCACCCTCGAGTTGGAGAGGACGGCCAGCCCCTTGGCCGCCTCGACCGCCAGCCGCCACGGCGCCTTGAAGCCCGGCTCGTCGAGGCAGGGGAAGACGCGGCGCGCGTCGGCCGCCTCGAACTGCGTGGCGGCGAGGTCGGGGCCGGCCAGGTAGAGGCCGCGCAGCCCGTCGCAGAAGGCGCCGGTCCACTCGAGCTCGAGCGCGGCCTCCCCCGCAGGCGCCGGCTCGGGGAGCGCGAGGAGGAGCGTCTCGCTCGCCTCGACCGGCGTGACGGCCGCCGCCACGGCGCGCCCGCCGATGCGGAGCGTCGCCCTCGTGACGGCGAGGCCGGCGGCGTGGAGCACGAGCTCGGCGGCGGGGCGCGCGAGCGCGAGGTCGATCCGGATGGCGCCGCGGAAGGTGCGGGCGGGCAGGTCCACCGCGAGCGTGGCGTCGTAGCGGACCGGGAGGACGTCGCGACCGAGCCGGTAGGCGCGGTCCTGCGTGGGGTGGCTCATGTGGGGTGGAGCCGTCGCGTGGCGGCCCGCGCTCCTTGGTCGAGTGGATGCCCCGGTTGGGGCCGTGGGGATGCGGCGCGATGCGTCAGCGACCTACCTTGATTACGAAATCAATCGTCGCAGGCCGACCGCCTGCGCGGGGTGCCAACCCCATAGTTCCCAGGAGTGCACATGGCCAACGAGATCCGGAAGGTCGACGACATCGCCAAGTCGCGCGAGGTGGCCGAGGCGGCGCGCGAGGAGGGGTGGCAGGGGGCCGGCTTCCTGCGCGACGTGTTCCTGGGCAAGTTCGACGTCAGGCTCATCCACCCCTTCCCCGTGGGCGAGCCGGAGCGGCCCGCGTTCAAGGCCTTCTACACCGCCTTCGAGGCGTTCCTGCGCGAGAAGGTCGACCCGGTGGCCATCGACGAGGCGGGCGAGTACCCGCCGGAGGTGATCGACGGCCTGCGCGCCCTCGGCGCCTTCGGGATGAAGATCCCCGCGGAGTACGGCGGCCTCGGCATGAACCAGGTCGAGTACGGCAAGGTGATGCAGCTGCTCGGCAGCTACGACGCCAACCTGACCGCCCTCCTCTCGGCGCACCAGTCGATCGGCGTGCCGCAGCCGCTCAAGATCTTCGGCTCCGACGCGCTCAAGAAGAAGTACCTGCCCCGCATCGCCAAGGGGGCCATCAGCGCCTTCGCGCTCACCGAGACGGTGGTCGGCTCCGACCCGGCGCGGCTCACCACCACCGCCGAGCTCGGCCCCGACGGCCAGCACTACGTCCTCAACGGCTCGAAGCTCTGGTGCACCAACGGCACCATCGCCGAGCTGCTGGTGGTGATGGCGCGCGACCCCAAGACCGAGGCCATCAGCGCCTTCGTGGTCGAGACGTCCTGGCCCGGCGTGGAGGTGACCCACCGCTGCCGCTTCATGGGGCTCCGGGCCCTCGCCAACGCGGCGCTCCGCTTCACCGACGTGAAGATCCCCAGGGAGAACCTGATCGGCAAGGAGGGGCGCGGCCTCAAGATCGCCCTCACCACGCTCAACACCGGCCGGCTCTCGCTGCCGGCGGCGGTGGTGGGCGGCGTCAAGAACGCGCTCGAGCTCTCGCGCAAGTGGTCGGCAGCCCGCTCGCAGTGGGGCCAGGAGATCGGCAAGCACGAGGCCATCGGCGTGAAGCTGGCCGACATGGCCTCCACGGTCTTCGCCATGGAGGCCGTGAGCGACCTGGCCCAGACGCTGGCCGACAAGAAAGGGTACGACATCCGGCTCGAGGCGGCGGCGGCCAAGGAGTGGAACACCGTGCAGGCCTGGCGGCTGCTCGATGAGACGATGCAGATCCGCGGCGGCCGCGGCTACGAGAAGGAGCGCTCGCTCGAGGCGCGCGGCGAGGCGCCGGTGAGCGTCGAGCGCTGGATGCGCGACGCGCGCATCAACCTCATCTTCGAGGGCTCCTCGGAGATCATGCACCTCTTCATGGCGCGCGAGGCGGTGGACAAGCACCTGCAGGTGGCCGGCGCGCTGGTGGATCCGCGCGTCCCGGCCGCGAAGAAGCTGGCCGCCCTGCCCCGCATCGCCGGCTTCTACGCCGCCTGGTACCCCGGGCTCTGGCTGCGCGGCCTCTTCGCCCCGCGCCACGGCGAGTTCGGGCGGCTGGCGAAGCACCTGCGCTTCGTCGAGCGCGCGAGCCGGAGGCTAGCCCGCCAGGTCTTCCACGCCATGGTGGTGTACCGCGCCGCCACCGAGCGGAAGCAGGCGTTCCTGTTCCGCCTGGTGGACGTCGCGGACGAGCTCCTCGCCATGGGC
>DASTGK010000581.1:0-4323 GCA_035719085.1 Anaeromyxobacteraceae bacterium | reverse complement strand
GACGCCCCAGGCGATCCCGAAGCGCGCCTGGTTGAGGCAGCCGAGGGGCCCCTTCAGCCCCTTCACGTTGGGCAGCAGGCTGCGCTCCTCGTCGACGCTCACGTCCTCGAGGACGAGCTCGGAGGTGACGGACGCCCGCAGCGACCACTTGCCCTTCATCTCCGGCGCGGAGAAGCCCTTCGCCCCGCGCTCGACGAGGAAGCCGCGGATGCCGTCGTCGGCGCGCGCCCACACCACCGCCACGTCGGCGATGGAGCCGCTCGTGATCCAGGCCTTGGCGCCGTCGAGGCGCCAGCGGCCGCCGCCGAGCCGGGTGGCCCGGGTGGTGAGGCCGCCCGGGTTGGAGCCGGCGCCCGGCTCGGTGAGGCCGAAGCAGCCGATCGCCTCGCCGCGCGAGAGGCGCGGCAGCCAGCGGTCGCGCTGCGCCGGGCTGCCGTAGGCATGGATGGGGTACATGACGAGCGCGCCCTGCACCGACGCGAAGCTGCGCAGCCCCGAGTCGCCGCGCTCCAGCTCGTACATGAGCAGGCCATAGGCCACGCTCGAGACGCCGGCCCCGCCCGACTCGGGCGGCAGGTTGGCGCCGAAGAAGCCGAGCCGCCCCATCGGCTCGACGAGGTGGCGCGGGAAGGTCTGCGCCTGCGCGTGCGCCTCGATGACCGGCAGCACCGCCTCGTCGACGAAGCGCGCCGCCTGCTCGCGCACCGCCCGCTCCTCGTCGCCGAGGAGCGGGATGAACCCCATGAAGTCGGTGGGACCGGGCGCGGCCATGGCGGCCTCCCTCTAGCCGAAGCTCTTCCCGACGTAGTCGTGCAGCGTGGTGGCGAAGTCCGGCTCGAAGCCGCCCCGGTAGACCATCTCGGTGGCGATCTCGGCCGCCAGGATGGCCGAGCGGTACTTGGAGGGGAGCCGCTTCACGCGCAGCCGCCAGGCGGGGCTCTCGCGCACCATCCGCGGCAGGTGGGCCAGGAGCGCCTCGCGCCACGGGTGGCGCGACCAGTGCTCCGGGTTGGCCTCGAAGAACCGGAAGAGCTGCGCCTTGTGCCGGTTGATCTCGACGCTGAGCGCCTCGGAGATGGCGGTGTAGGGGCGCTTGCCCCCCTCCTCGCGGTGGCGCCGGAAGATGAGCCCGGCCTCGTCGCCGGCCCGCTTCTCCAGGATCTCGAGCACGTCGCGCACGTAGTCGGCCTTGTGCGCCAGGAACTCGCGCTCGGAGAAGAGCAGGTTGCCGATGATCTCGTAGGAGGAGGAGATGACGCCGCACTTGTTGGCCGAGGCGTCGCGCAGCACCACCACCCCCGCCTCCTGCAGCCGCAGCCGCGCCTCCGGCGTGACGAAGGAGTTGGCCCCCTCCACGATCACCGCCGCGGTGGGCACGCCGTCCGGGCCGAGCAGCTCGCGCCAGTTGTCCTTGTCGATGGTCTCGGGGCGGCCGCCGGCCGGGATGAAGAGGTCGGCCTTCACCCGGAAGAGCAGGTGGTCGTACTCTTGGTGGAACTCGTCCACCGTCACCCACGTCTCCTTCGGCCCGCCGGCGGTCATCTCGACGCGCCGGTGGAGCTCGCGCAGGCCGTCGGCCTTGCGCACGTTGCGGTAGACGATGGAGCCGCCCGGAGAGAGCCGCGTGGTGTCGAAGGCGTCGGCGTCGGCCTTCAGGACGACGCGGCCGAGCGCCTCCCGGTCGAGCCCCCTCGGGTCGACGAGGGCGGCGGTGCCGTCGACGATGAGCCGGATCTCGGCCTTGGGGCAGCGCTCCAGCAGGAGCCGCAGCGCGTTCCCGGCCACGTCGCCGTTTGGCCCGCCGGTCAGCTTCACGCTGAAGGCGTCCTGGCGGATGTCGACGCCCCGCTCCTTCATGGCGGTGGCGGCGAAGGCGATGACGCCGGTGGAGGTGACCCCGAACTCCTTGTGGTTGATGCCCACCTTCTTGCTCGACATGATGCCGGCGCCGAGCAGGTAGCCGCGGCGCACCGACAGGGCCGCGATCTCCTCGATCATCTCGTCGTGCATGTTCTCGTCGGGGCCGAGCTCGATGGGCTCGTCCTCGCCGTAGTAGTCGACGACGCGCGGGTCCCGGGCCTTGCCGCCCTCGGTGACGAAGACGTCGAGGAAGGCGTTGGCGAAGGCGCGCTGCACCTTGTGGAAGAGCCGGGTGTCCTCCTCCCGGCTCCCCTTGCCGCGGGCGTTCACCACCACCACGAGCTTGGAGCCGCCCTCGTAGATGTCCTTGTTCTTGAGGTGCTGGGTGTGGGCGAGGACGTAGTTCTCGCGGAAGACCCGGTTGGCCACCGTGACGTAGTCGTCGCGCGAGCGGGTGAGGATGGTGCGCCAGCCGCCGCGGGCGATGTCGGCGAAGCCGATGTGGTAGCCGAGCCCCTGGCGCCCGTAGAAGAAGGTGACGCGGAACGGCCGCTCCGGCGGCAGGTCGGCGGTGAAGGTCGGCCCCAGGTCGGCCAGGTAGGCCGGGTCGAGCCGGAAGGCGAGCGCCTGCTTCTCCTCGACGAAGAAGTTGGTCTTGAGGGTGCGCTTCACGAAGACCAGCGCCACCTGGAAGAGCGAGCGGCGGAACTCGTCGAGGATGCGGTGGCCGGTGTTGTACGAGGCCACCTCGTGCTCCACCTTGGCCAGCTCGGCGGCCCAGGCCTTCTCCCGGTCCGGCAGGTCCGGGTCGAAGCGGGTCTTGAAGAGCCGCACCAGCGCCAGCGACATCTCCGGGTGGAAGTGGAAGGCCCGGACCACGTCCTCGAAGGTGTAGCGCTCGCTCTGGTTGTGGGCGCAGTTGGTGTGGGCGAAGCCGATGAAGGCGTTGACCAGCGCCGCGTCCTCGGCCGTCATGATCCGCGGCAGCACGAAGTCGCGGTAGGTGGGCGACTCGACCGCCAGGATCTGCGCGGCGCAGAGCTGGCGGCGCAGCCGCTTGAAGAGCTCACCGTCGCGCGTCAGCGGCGCGCCCTCGCGGTGGGCCACGTGGAAGCTGGCCAGGAAGTAGCGCACCCCGCCGTCGGTCACCGAGAGCGCCAGCAGCCGGCGCGTCCCCAGGTTGAGGGCGTCGAGCGCCTCGGTGATCTGCATGAGGAAGCCGCGGGCCGGCGGGCTGGCCGCGGCGAAGAGGAGCTGTGACTCGACCCGCTCGCCCACCCGCTCCATCTCCGAGAGGTCGAGGGCGAAGCCGGCCCGGTCGCGGCAGTCGAGGAAGAGGCCGAGCAGCTGGGCCACGTCGCGCGGCGGCGCCAGCCGGACCCAGCGCTCGTTGTCCACCCAGAGGATCCGCAGCGCCTCCTCGAGCTGGTGGGGCGCGCGCTCCGGGTGCTGGGCCGCGGCGGCGTCGAGCACCTGCTTGCGCACGGCGCGCGGCAGCTCGGCGGCGGCCGGCGCGGCCGGGCGGTCGGGCCGCTCCAGCTCGTAGTGGTGCACCTCGAGCAGCCGGTCGGTGCCCGGCACCGCGGCGTCGGAGTGGAAGATCTCGGTCGAGGCGATGTCGCGGTCCTCGATCTCGGCGAGCGTCTTCAGCACCGAGCCGGGCACGTCGAGCCGCAGGAGCGTCAGCTCGTGCTCGCGGTCGGTGAGCCGCACCTCGCGGTCGGTGGAGAGGCGCGGCAGCGAGGCGACGAGCGAGGCGAGCAGTCCGGCGTCCTCCCGCAGCGTCGAGGAGAAGGCGTCCGGGACGAAGTCGCGCAGCCAGCGGTAGCCCTCCTTGGCCGCCTCGGCGAGCGCTCCGATGGACCGCTGCACGCCGCGATCGAGCTGCGGCGACGGAACCTGGGACATGGTGGTCCTCCCCGGCGGCACGGGCGCCGGCCCAAGGAGACCTACCCGATTCCCGGGAAATGGACGACGACGTTCTGGCCGGCGTCCCCGCCCGGTACCCTCGACGCAGGGCGTCGCCAGCAAGCGCCGCGCCGGGGCGTCGGCGACCCCTTGCGCTCCGGCCTCGGAACGGGCGATCTAGGTCGCCCCAGTGACCACACCCGCGCCCGCCGACCCCGTCCCGCCCACCTCCGGCCGCCACTCCCTCCTCGAGGACCTCCTCGCCCTGCTCACCGCGGCGGCCTTCGTCTCGCTCGGCTCGCGGCTGCTCGCCCACGCCGGGCTCCTCACCGGCGGCACCTTCGGCGTCGCGCTCCTCCTGACGCGCTTCACCCCGCTCACCTTCGGCCAGCTCTACACGCTCATCAACCTGCCCTTCTTCTGGCTCGGGGTGCGCCAGATGGGCTGGCGCTTCACGCTCAAGACCTTCGCCACCATCGTCCTCGTGTCCCTCGCCACCGACCGGCTCGGGCTCGTGCTCCGGATCGACTGGATCCACCCGCTCTACGCCTCGGT
>DASTGK010000580.1:0-3544 GCA_035719085.1 Anaeromyxobacteraceae bacterium | reverse complement strand
CGCACCGCGTCGCGGATCTCGTCCTCGCGGATCCGGTGCGGGCCGGGGCCGGGCGGCTCCTCGTCCGACCAGCAGAGGAGGAGCACGTCGGAGCCGGACGGGGTCGCCTCGGCGAGCGACTGGGCGTAGAGCCGGCGCGTCGGCCGGTCGAAGACGTGGAAGAGGCCGCTGTCGATGACGGTGTCGAAGCTCTGGCGCAGCCGGCCGAGCTGGAGGGCGTCCCAGACGTGGAACTGGGCGCCCGGGAGGGCGCGCTCGGCCGCCTTGGCCCGGGCCCGCTCCACCGCCGTGGGCGAGGCGTCGAGCCCGAGGACGCCGTGGCCGCGCGCCGCCAGGTAGAGGGCGTTCTCGCCGGTGCCGCAGCCCACGTCGAGCACCAGCCCCACCACCCGCCCGGCCTCCGCGGCCCGGACGATGGCCGGCTGCGGCCGCCCGGTGTCCCACGGCACGTCGCCGCTCCGGTAGCTCGCCTCGAAGTCCCGCGGGGGCCCGTCGCTCATGCGCCCTTACTTGCCCGGCCGCGGGGCGGCGCGCAAGATCCCCCGCCATGCCCTTCGAGCCCTCCTTCATGCGCCGGCTCCCGGAGTTCAGGGCGGCGCTCGCCGAGGTGCGGACGCCGGACGGCTGGCTGCGCTTCAAGGCCCGCTGGTTCGACGACCAGCCCTGGCCCCGCCGCGACCCGGCGGCGCTCGAGGCGCTGCGCACCGGGCCGGCGGCGCTCGGCGGCCGGACCTTCACGAAGGCGCCGCTGCCCGACGACCTCACGCCGGAGGCGCGCTACGAGTACTTCGCCGCGCTGCAGGCCGGCTTCGGCGCCCTCTTCCCGGCGGCCGAGGCCCCGGGCGCCCCCGGCGTGCGGGTGCGGCTCCACTGCCCCGCCTGCGAGCACTTCACCGACGAGCCGGGCGAGCCGGCCTGCCCCGGCTGCGGCCGGCCGCTCCTCATGATGCGCCTCGACCCGCCGCGCCGCGGCGCCTGACGACGAGGACCCCCCGCGTGGCCTCCGACGCCCTCCGCCTCTTCGACCTGGCCCTCGCCGAGCGGCTCCTCGCCCTCGACGCGACGGCGCTGCTCGCCTGGCTCGACGCCAACCTCGACGGCCTGAAGGCCACCACCCGGCGCGGCGCGGCCGCCTGGCTCGACGTGATGCGCCGCACCTTGCCGGCCGAGCTGGCCGGGGCGCTGCCGCCGCTCGAGGCCTTCGAGCTCCACTGGGACGACCTGCGCGTCCAGCTCGTGGACGCCACCACGCCCGAGGAGGCCGCCTCGCTCGTCGTCGCCATCGCCGAGAAGGCGGCCTTCGGCGAGGAGCGGATCGAGCTCGACGTCGGCGAGGCGGTCACCGGCCGCTGCCGCGCCGCGCCGCTCGAGGGGGCGCTCTCCAGCCTGGCGCTCTTCCGCACCGGCGGGCCGGAGCGCTACCGCCTCCTCCTCCCCGAGCAGGTCGACCGGCTGCTGGCCGCCGCGGCCGGGGACCTCGCCGAGCCCGGCCGCGCGCGGCTGGCGGCGCTCCGCGACCGCTGCGCCGCCGAGCCCGGGCTGCGGGTCGCGTACCTGTTCGACCTCTGATCCGGCCGAGCGGCGCGCTACGCCTCGAGCACCGTGCCGGCGCTGCCCGGCTCCATCACCGCGCGCAGGAGGTCGCCCGGGCCGAGCCGCCCCATGATGACGATCGACTTGGCGCCGCCCGCAAGGATCTCGAACGACTCCTCCAGCTTCGGGATCATCCCGCCGGAGATGGTGCCGTCGGCCACCAGCCGCTCGAACTCGGCCCGGTCGATGCGCGGGATGCGGCTCGCCGGATCCTTCACGTCGCGCAGCACGCCCGGCGTCGAGGTGACGAGCACCAGCGCGTCGGCCTTCATGGCGCCGGCGAGCTGGCTCGCCACGGTGTCGCCGTTGATGTTGAGCACCTGCCCCTTCGCGTCGCAGCCGAGGCAGGCGATGACCGGCACGTAGCGCCGCTCGTGCAGGTCGCCGAGGAGCGGCAGGTTGAAGCCGGTGACGTCGCCGACGAGGCCGAGGTCGACCGGGTCGGGCCCGGCCCCCTGCATCACCTTGGGCGGGCGGCGCGCCGCCTGGACCACGTGGCCCGAGGCGCCGTGCAGGCCGACCGGCATGACGCCGTGGGCCAGCAGCCGGGCGCACAGGTCGACGTTGAGCTGGCCGGCCAGCACGTACTTCATGACGTCGAGCGTCGCCTCGTCGGTGAAGCGGCGGCCGGCGATCATGCGCGGCTCGAGGCCGAGCGTCCGCTGCAGCGCGGTCGCCTGCGGCCCGCCGCCGTGCACGATGGTGACGCGGTTCCAGCCGTCGACGAGCGCGCGCAGGTCCTCGGCGACGCGGTCGAGGTCGGGGCTGCGGACGATCTCGCCGCCCAGCTTGATGACGATGCTCTTCATGGAGGCCACGGTCCCGGGTCGGCGAGCGACGCCTTCTCGTCGAGCCCCAGCATGAGGTTCATGTTCTCGATCGCCTGCCCGGCGCCGCCCTTCACCAGGTTGTCGAGCGCGCCGAAGAGCGTCACGGTGCGCCGCCCGCCCTCGGCCGGACCGGCCGCCACGCCCACCTCGGCGTAGTTGGAGCCGGCCACCGCCGCCACCTCGGGGAGCCGCTTCCTGGGCACGCGCACGAAGGGCTCGCCGGCGTAGGTCTCGCGGTAGAGGGCGTCGAGCTTCGCCTGCGTCCAGGCCTCGGGCAGCTCGACGAAGGCGGTGGCGAGGATGCCGCGGCCGAGCGGCGCCGAGACCGGCACGAAGCGGAGCTTCAGGTCGCGCGCCCCGGCCTGGGCGAGCGCCTCGGCGATCTCCGGCACGTGCTGGTGCTCGAGCGGCTTGTAGGTCTTGAGGTTCCCGGCCCGCACCGGGTGGTGGGTGCCGGCCGAGGGGGCCACGCCGGAGCCGGACGAGCCGGTGATCCCCTGGACGTGGACGACGTCCTCGAGCAGGCCCGCCCTGGCGAGCGGCAGGAGCGCGAGCTCGATGGTGGTGGCGAAGCAGCCGGGCGAGGCGACGAGCCGGGCCGCCCGGATCCGCTCGCGGTTGAGCTCGGGGAGGCCGTAGACGAACTCGCGCATGAGCGCCGGGCTCGGGTGGACGTGCTTGTAGTGGCGCTCGTAGGCGGCGGCGTCCTTCAGCCGGAAGTCGCCGCTCATGTCGACGACCTTCAAGCCCGGGAGCGCCGCCAGCTCCGGCACCTTGGCGGCCGCCACGGTGTGCGGCAGGCCGAGCAGCACCACGTCGACGCCGCGCGCCGCCTCGACCGGCGGGATCCCCTCGAAGACGAGGTCGGTGAGCTGCTCCAGCGCCGGGTCGGCGGCCGAGAGCGGCTCGCCCACGAAGTCGACCGACGCGACGCGCACCAGCTCCACGTCCGGGTGGACGAGGAGCCGGCGGATCATCTCGGCGCCCCCGTAGCCGGAGCCTCCGACGACGGCGGCGCGGAACCGCTTGCCCGTGGCCATGGCGCGACCATATACCGGGCGGGCGCGCCCCGCAGCCACGGCCCGGGGGCGCCACCCCCCTCGGCAGATGCGCCTGCCCAA
>DASTGK010000579.1:0-5891 GCA_035719085.1 Anaeromyxobacteraceae bacterium | reverse complement strand
CGAGCAGCTCCTCGCCGCGCGCAAGGCGCTCGGCGACGGTGCCGGGGCCACGAAGGAGGCGCGCGCCTGGCTCGCCTTCGCGGAGGAGGAGGCGCGGCGGGCGCGCACGCCGCTGGCCCGCTCGGCGGTCGACGGCGCCCGGCTCTCGGCCGCGCTCGCCCTCGGCGAGCCGGCGCGGGCCATCCCCGCGCTCGAGGCGTCGGCCCGCGCGCTGCCCGGCGAGTACTTCGCCCAGAGCTACCTCGCGACCGCCTACCTCGAGGCGAAGCGGCCGGCCGACGCGTTGACGGTGGCGCGCCGGGCCGTGGCGCTCGCCGAGGGACCGCGCAAGGTGAAGGTGATGACCGTCGAGGCCCAGGCGCTCCAGGCGCTCGGCGACCGCGACGCGGCGCGGGCGACGCTCCAGGCGGCCATCGCCCACGGCGAGGGGCTGCCCGAGGCGGTGCGGCCCAAGGGGCAGCTGTCGCGGGCGCGCTCGCTGCTGGCGGAGTGGGGCGGCTAGGCCGCCTCCATCACCCGGACCGGCAGCACCATGGCGTTCAGGCCGGCGAACTGGAGCCGGCGCTGCAGCTGGTAGGCGGTCTCGTTGTGGAGCAGCCGCTGGAAGAACTGCTCCCGCTCGAAGACCAGCTTCCCGGCGAAGAAGACGGCCCGCGGGAACTCCTTGGCCGCCGCGGCGCAGACCCGCTCGGCGGTCGCCACCGCCTCGGTGCCGACGTCGAGCCGGTAGTCGGCCGCCAGCCCGAGCCGGTGGGCCAGCTCCACGTAGGCCTGCAGCGCCGACTCGGTGCGCAGCCGCACCCGGTCCACCTCCTCGACCCCCTTCATGGTGGCCGAGTCGATGACGCCGACCGAGACGAAGACGAAGTTCTTGAAGTGGGCGCCGAAGATGCGCCGGATGGTGAGGATGGCGTGGACGCCCAGGCCGCCGTAGCCGCCGACGAGCAGCACGGCGGTCGGCTGCGTGGGATCGACCACCGGGTTGGCGCCGCCGTGGTGGGCCGGGATGGCGGCCATGATCTCGTCGAGCCGCGACAGGTTCCGCTTCACCCTCTGGTAGTGGCCGCGGATGACGAAGCAGAGGCCGACCACGAGGCCGGTGACCACGATGGTGACCCAGCCGCCCTCCTGCCCCTTCTCGTAGACGGTGCCGGCGAGGATGCCGGTGCAGAGGGCCAGGGCCACGCCGTGGATGACGAGGCCGCGCTTGCGCCCCGGCTCGCGCTTGGCCAGCCAGTAGCGGACCATGGCCAGCTGCGACAGCGAGAAGGTGACGAAGACGTTGATGGAGTACATCGTCACGAGCGCGGTGATGTCGCCGTGCGTGTAGAAGAGCGTGACCAGCGAGGCGCCGCCCATGAGCAGCACGCCGTCGCGCATGGTGAGCCGCTCGGAGAGCGCCGCGAAGCGGTGCGGCAGCCAGGAGTCGGTGGCCATGTTGGACATGACCCGCGGCCCGTCGATGAAGCCGGCCTGCGCCGCCACGAAGAGCAGCGCCGCCTCGGCGAGCAGCGTCACCACCACGAAGCCGTGGCCGAGCGGCAGCCCGCCCGGCGTCCAGCCCTCGGCGAAGCGGGCCAGCAGCACGGCGTTGAGCGTCTTGCCCTCCTCGGGCCGGGCGTCGAAGAGCAGGTAGCAGAGGAGGATGCCGCCCGCGGTGATGGAGAGCGAGACGGCCATGTAGACCATGGTCTTGCGCGCCGTCCGCACCTTCGGCTCGCGCATGATCTGGAGGCCGTTCGACACCGCCTCGATGCCGGTGTAGGTGCCGCCGCCCATCGAGTAGGCCTTGAGGAAGACGGCGAGCAGGCCGGCCAGGCCGAGCTGGCCGAGCGACGTCGCGAGCCCGTGGCGCACCTCGCCCGCCACGCGCGGCACCTCGTCGAGGTGCGAGCCGACGCCGCCGGCGATGAGGACGGCGTGGGTGAGCAGGAAGAGGCCGAAGATGGGCGCCAGGATCGACACCGACTCCTTCACCCCGCGCAGGTTGAGGACCACGAGCAGGCCGATGGCCAGCGCCTCGACCGTGAGCTTCCAGACCGCCCAGCCCGGCGGCAGGAAGCTGAAGACCGCGTCGCCGCCCGAGGCGATCGAGACCGAGATGGTGAGGACGTAGTCGACGAGCAGGGCCGAGCCGGAGACCACGCCGACCTTGGGCCCGAGCAGCTGCGAGGCGACCACGTAGCCGCCGCCGCCGAAGGGGAAGTGCTCGATGATCTTGGCGTAGGCCACCGAGATGATGAGCACGGTGACGGCGGTGGCGAGCGCCAGGAAGACGGCGAGCGCCCGGTGGTCGCCGAGCGCGCGGAAGGCCTCGTCCGGGCCGTAGGCCGAGGAGGAGAGGCCGTCGGCGCCGAGCCCCACCCAGGCGAGCAGCGCGATGAGCGCCATCGAGTGGTAGGTGTGCGGGTCCTCGACGTCGCGCGGCGCGCCGAGCACGATCCGCTTGAGCCGCTGCCAGGGGCTGCCCGGCGGCGCGGGCGGGGGCGTCCCGACGGGTGAGGGCGGCTCGGGGACCTTCGGAGCTGGGTGACCTTCGGCGGGTGAGGGGGACTGTGCCATCTGGCGCGGCTCCTCGGAGCGACTCCGGGCGATTGCGGGGCGCGGACACTAGCAAAGTGCAAGGGGCTCCGATAGGAGCCTCCCGGCCAATCCGCTGGGCAATCTCGGTGCCACTCCGAGGCGTGGTTGCGGCGCGCACGGGCGCGCGTTTCCGGTCGTGCAGATTGCAATCCATGGGAGGGGTCGGCGCGGGCCAACCCCCCGTCATCAGGGGATCTCGCCGCTGGCTGGCCCCTTGCTCCAGATCCTCCCGGGCACCGCGAACCGCCGCCGAGGGACACCGGATGGACGACCTGCTCCTCACCGCCATCGGTCCCGCCTTCCTGGCGGGCTCGGTCGTGCTCGCCATCTGGGTCGACCTCCGCGAGGCGCGGGCTGCCGGCGCCGACGTCGCGCCGGACGAGCCCACCACGTCCGGGCCGGTGCCCGCGGCGTCGCTAGGCCGCGGCGGGCGCCGCCTGCGGCTCGTCCATGACGCGGACCGGTAGCACCATCGCCGCGAGGCCGGCGAACTGGAGCCGGCGCTGGATCTGGAAGGCCGTCTCGTTGTGGAGCGCGCGCTGGTACCAGCGCTCCCGCTCGAAGACCAGCTTGCCCGCGAAGAAGACGGCGTGCGGCAGCTCGGCCGCGATCGACTGGCAGAGCTTCACCGCCTCGCCCACCGCCTCGGTGCCGATGGCGCAGCGCCAGTCGGCCTTCAGGCCGAGCGCGTGGGCCAGCGCCACGTAGCGCTTCAGCGTCGCCTCGGTCCGCTGCCGCAGCTCGTCCACTTCGGCCACCCCCTTCATCGTCGCGGCGTCGATGACGCCGACCGAGATGAAGAGGACGCTCTTGTAGTGGCCGCGGAAGATCCGCTGCACCGTGAGGAGCTGGTGGATGCCGAGGCCGCCGTAGCCGCCGACGAGCAGCACCGCGGTGTCGGCCGCGGGATCGAGGCGGGCCAGGTCGTCGCGGTGGCTCCCCTCCGGCAGCGCCGCCATGATGGCGTCGAGCCGGCGCAGCCGCTCGGTGACCCCCTGGTAGTGGCGGCGGATGGCGAAGCAGAGGAGCACGAGGAGCGCCGTCACGAGGAGCGTGATCCAGCCGCCCTCGGCGAACTTCTCGGCCACGCTCACCGTGAGGATGGAGAGGCAGAGCGTGAGGCCGGTGAGGTGCACGGCGATGTGCTTGCGCCAGTCGGGGTAGCGGGCCCGCTCGCGCCACCAGTACCGGACCATGCCCAGCTCGGAGAGCGAGAAGGTGAGGAAGACGTTGATCGAGTACATGAGCACGAGCGTGCTCGTGTCGCCGCCGGTGTAGAGGAGCGTGCCGATGGAGGCGGCCGCGATGAGCAGGATGCCCTGGTGCATCGAGAGCCGGTCGGAGAGCGCGGCGAAGCGGGCCGGCAGCCAGCGGTCGTTGGCCATGTTCGACATGACGCGCGGGCCGTCGATGAAGCCGGCCTGGGCCGCCACGAAGAGGAGCGCCGTCTCGGCCGCCAGCGTCACCCAGACGAAGACGCGCCCGGGTAGCCCCCAGCCGCCGGCGAAGGCCTCGGCCAGCACGGCGTTCATGGTCTTTCCCTCGACCGGCGCCGCGTGCACCAGCAGGTAGGCGAGGGTGATGCCGCCGGCCGTCACCGCCAGCGAGACGGCCATGTAGATCATGGTCTTCTTGCCCGTCTCCACCTTGGGCTCGCGCATGATCTGGAGGCCGTTCGAGACCGCCTCGATGCCGGTGTAGGTGCCGGCGCCCATGGAGTAGGCGCGCAGGAAGAGGAGGGCCACGCCGCCGAGCCCGAGCTGGGCCACGCCCGCCTTCCACCCGGAGTGGACCTCATGGGCCACCGCCGGCAGCTCGCCCAGGTGGCCGCCGATGACGCCGAGGAGCAAGACGGCGTGGGTGACGAGGAAGAGGACGAAGATGGGGGCGAGCGCCGTGACCGACTCCTTCACGCCGCGCACGTTGAGGACCGTCAGCACCAGGATGGCGCCGATCTCGATGGCCAGCTTCACCGGCGCCCAGGCCGGCGGCAGGAAGCTGAAGGTGGCGTCGGCGCCGGCGGCGATGGAGACCGAGATGGTGAGGACGTAGTCGACGAGCAGCGCCGAGCCGGAGACCACGCCGTAGCGCGGCCCGAGCAGCTTCGAGGCCACGACGTAGCCGCCGCCGCCGAACGGGAAGTGCTCGATGATGCGCGAGTAGGCGTAGGAGATGATGAAGACGGTGAAGGCCGTGGCGAGCGCCAGCCCCACCGCCAGGAAGTGGTGCTGGCCGAGCGCGCGGAAGGACTCGTCGGGGCCGTAGGCCGAGGAGGAGAGGCCGTCGGCGCCGAGCCCGACCCAGGCCAGGAAGGCCACGAGCGAGATGTGATGGTACGTGTGCGGGTCCTGGATGTCGCGCGGCGCCCCGAGGACGAGCCGCTTCAGCTTCTGCATCATGTCGTGCGTGGCCTCCATGAGGCCGTACACCCTCTTCAAGACCGGGGCCGGGGCGCGGCGGGGCGGCGGATCCGAGTGAGTCCGGGCACCTGGACCCGGCCGGGGCGGCCGGCGGAGGGCCGCTCGCGTGCAGGGCGCGGCGCCGCGCCGCCACGGACCGTGCACCGTGCAACTCGGAGCTGCCGCGCCGGGGGGAGTAGGATGGCCGCCCGCCATGACCGAGCGCCGCGCCACGCCCGACGACCTCCCCGAGCCGCCGGAGCGCCGCCGCCGCGGCCGGCTCAAGGTCTACCTGGGGTACGCGGCCGGCGTCGGCAAGACCTGGCGCATGCTGGAGGAGGCCCACGCCCTGCGCGCGGCCGGCGTCGACGTGGTGGGCGCGCTCGTCGAGCCGCACGGCCGGCCCGAGGTCGCCGCGCGCGTCGGGGACCTGGAGCTCGTGCCACGCCGCCGGGTCGAGCACCGCGGCGTGGCGGCCGAGGAGCTGGACCTCGAGGCGGCGCTGCGGCGCCGGCCGGCGGTGGCGCTGGTGGACGAGCTGCAGCACGTCAACGCCCCCGGCTCGCGCAACGCCCGGCGCCACCAGGACGTGGAGGACCTGCTCGCGGCCGGCGTCGACGTCATCGGCGCCGTGAACGTGCAGCACCTCGAGTCGCTCAACGACCTCGTCGAGCGGGCCACCGGCCTGCGCGTGCGCGAGGCGGTGCCGGACGCCTTCCTGGAGCAGGCCGACGAGCTCGTCGACCTCGACCTCGCCGTCGAGGACCTGCAGGCGCGGCTGCGCGCCGGGGCCATCTACCCGCCCGACCGCGTGGCCTGGGCCGAGGCGCACCTCTTCGCGGCGCGCAGCCTGGCCACGCTGCGCGAGCTCGCCCTGCGCGAGGTGGCCGAGAGCCTGGAGCGGACGGC
>DASTGK010000578.1:0-5430 GCA_035719085.1 Anaeromyxobacteraceae bacterium | reverse complement strand
CATCCTGCGGGGAGAGCCGTACCACAAGTAGGGGCGCGGCCGGCGGACGCCGGCCGTCAGCCCGGCTCCGCCAGCACCCCCGCCAGCGCCTCGACCAGCGCACGGCACAGCCGGGCGTGGTTGGCCTTCCACTCGGCGTGCGCGTCCGGCCCGACCCGGTTGGCCACCGCCAGCGCCGCCGCCACCGGCACGCCGGCCGCCCGGCAGGCGGCGAAGACGCCGGTCAGCTCGAGGTGCTCGAGCGGCGCCACCGCCGCGAGGAGCGCGGCCCCGGCCGGATCGACGGTGATGCCGAGCGGCACCGCCACGTCGTGGGCCGGGAAGGGGAGCGGCCAGCCGGCCTCCCAGCGCGTCGGCTCGAGCGCGGGGCGGTAGGCGCGCCCGGCGAGGACGTCGAGCGAGACTGCCAGGGCGGCACGGGCCGAGACGAGGTCGCCCACCGCGAGCCGCTCGTCATAGGCGCCGCAGGTGCCGACGAAGAGGACGCGCGACGCCCGCTCCTCGGCGAGGAGGCGGGCCGTCGAGGCGGCGGCCGCGATCGCGCCGACGCCGGTGGTGGCGACTCGCCAGCCGGGCGGCGGGAGGGCGTCGAGCCCGGCCAGCTCGGGCGGGAAGGCGGCCAGGAGAAGAGGGCGCATGCGTCGGCGAGTGGAGCACGCCGCGGCGGGGCCGTCGACCCCTCGTGCGGCGCCCAAGACCGCCGCCCCCGCGCTCCGGGTCGGCCCGCCCGGTTCCTTGCCGGGTCCCGCGCCGCGTGCCACGGTCGACGCACGGTGCGTGCAACGCGCTCCAGCCGCGCCCTGCGCCGCCTGGCATGGGCGCTCCTCCTCCTGCACCGGGCCGCGCTGCGCCACCCGCGGCGCACGGTCCTGGTGGCGGCGGCGCTCGCGATCGCCGCCGCCCTCGGCCTGCCGCGCGCCGCGCTCCACCTCTCGATCCGCCAGCTCACCGACCCGCGCCTCCCGTCCGGCCGCTGGACCGCCGAGGCCGAGGCGGCCTTCGGCGCCGAGCACCCGCTCGTCCTCCTCTTCGCCCCGGCCGAGCCGGGCGGCCGGCTGGGCGAGCCGGCGCTCCGGGCCATCGCCGCCTTCGTGGCGCGGGAGCGCGCCCGCAACCCGGAGCTGGTCCGCGCCGCGTCGCCCTTCGACGTCGTGGCGGCGCGCCGCGTCGACGGCCGGCTCCGGCTCGTCCCGGCCATGGAGGCCCCCACGCCCGCGGCGCTCGAGGCGCTCGCAGCCGGCCCGTTCGGCGGCCTCCTCACCGACGCCGGGGGGCGCGACGTGGCGGTGAGCCTCGTCTTCCGCGACACGCCGGGCGGCGCCCGCACCGGCCGCTTCGACCCGGCGGTGGTGGCCGCCGTCGAGGCCCGCTGCCGCGCCGAGGTGCTGGCCGCCCACCCGGACGTCCGGCTCCTCCTCACCGGGGCAGCCGCCTTCGACCACTACGCCCTCCAGGGCGTGCACCGCTTCCGCTGGCTCAACGTGGCGGTCGTGCTGGTGCTCCTCGCCGGGCTGCGGCTCCTCCTCGGCGCCTGGCGCGGCGGCCTCCTGCTCGTCGGCGTGGTGATCTTCGCCGGCGTCGTCGTCCACGGCGCCATGGCCTGGTCCGGCGTGCCGGTCGACCTGCTCTCCACCGGCCTCTTCCTCATGCTGGCGGTGGCGGCGGTGGAGGACTTCGTCTACCTGGCGCACGAGCGGCTGGCCCACGGCACCGCCTGGCGCGCCGCCTTCCGCCGCCTGCTCCTCCCCGGCTTCCTCACCTCGCTCACCACCGTGGTCGGCTTCGCCAGCCTCTGCACCTCCGAGCTCGTCCTGGTGCGCCGCTTCGGCTTCTGGGGCGGCGCCGGCGCGGCGCTCGAGTGGGGCGCCACCTTCCTCGTCCTGCCGGCGCTCCTGGCCCTCTTCCCGGCGCTCCGCGCCTGGACCGCCCCGCGCCGCGCCCACGCCCTGCCCGGCGCCAGGCTCCTCGGCCGGCTGCGGCTGCCGCGCCCGGTCGCGCTCCTCCTCCTCGCGGCCCACGCGCTCGCCATCTACGCCGCGCTCCACCTCGAGTACCGCGACGCGCCGGGCGGCATGTTCCCGCCCGGCCACCCGTTCCGCCAGGGGCTCGACTACGCCCGAGCCACGCGCGGCTGGGTCGGGGAGCTGGACGTGGTGCTGCCGGAGGGGGCCGCCATGAGCGACGTCGACCGCGAGGCGGCGGCGCTCCGGGCCGACCCGGCGGTGGCGCGCGTCCTCGACCCGGCCAGCCTGCTCCGCTCCTACACCGGCGGCGATCAGCTCGCCTTCTTCGAGCTCCTGGGCGACCGCGCCGCGCTGGCCGCGGCCGAGGGGGCGCTCTCCGGCAAGGAGGGGCGGCTCCGGCTCTCGGCCTTCCTCACGGCGGCCGACCTCGCGACGCTCCAGGGGTTGCGCGACCGGATCGCGGCGCGCTACCCGGACGGCGACGGCTTCCCGGCGGGCGACCTCGCCGTCTACGCCGACGTGGGCGGCGCGGTGCCGCGGACGCTGGTGCAGAGCCTCGTCACCTGCCTCGCCATCGTCGGGCTGCTCATCGCCTGGCTCTTCCGCGCGCTCGGCCGGCCGGGCGGCCTCCGCGCGGTGGCGGCCTCGTTCTGGGGGCCGGGGCTGGCGCTCGTCGCCATGTGGGCGCTGCGACTCCCGGTGAGCTTCGTCTCGGCCTCCTTCGCCTCGGTGCTGGTCGGCCTCACCGGCGACAACGCCGTGCAGTTCGCCTGCGCCGCCCGTCGCGGCGGCGCCCTCGGCCCCGGCATCGACCTGCGCTCGGGCGCGGCCGCCATGGTGGCGCTCGTCATGGGAGCCTCCGCGCTCGTCTTCCTCGGCTCGGCCTTCCTGCCGACGCGCCGCCTCGGTCTCCTGCTCGCCTTCGGCCTCGCCGCCTCGCTGCTCGGGGACGTCTGGATCCTGGGCGCACTCACACGGCCGCGGGGCGCGGCCCCGGCGCCGGCCGATCAGCGCTCGCCGGCGTAGCCGCCCGGCAACGCCTCGGCCCAGCCGCCGTCGCGCCGCAGGGGCGAGGGCTTCACGTCGCCGAGCCGCTGGCCGCGCGCCGCGCAGGCGGCGAAGAAGGGCTCGAGCCCATCCCCCTCCACGCGGTAGAGCCGGGCCGGCGCGAGCTGGCCGAGCCGGACGCAGTGGGCGTAGTGGAAGCTCTCGGCGAGGAGCGCCTCCAGCCGCGCCGCCGCGCCCGCGGGCACGCGCGGCGCCGCCACGAAGAGCGTGTAGCAGGGGCGGCCGTCGCGCCGGTCGGGCGCCAGGAACGCCAGGCCGGGCGGGAGCCGCAGCTCGGCGCGCAGCCGCTCGACGAGCGCCGCGGCGTGGCCGGCGTGGAGCTTCTCGCCGAAGAGGTCGGAGAGCTGGTCCTCCTTCCCCAGGAAGCGGATCGCCGGCGTCTTCCCGGCGAACCCGGTCACCTCGATCCGGTCCTGCAGCCGGTAGCGCCACAGGCCGGCGCCGGTGGTGACGACCACCGTCCCCGCGTCCCCCTCGCGCAGCTCGTGGACGAGCTTCTCGCCGGCCGGCGTCTCCACCTCGATGAAGTGGGAGGTGACGGCGAGCGGCCGCGCGCCGCCGAACGGGATCGAGACGACCGCCTCGGTGGCGGCGAGCCCCTTCCCCTCGATCGGGACGCCGGGGAGGAGCGCCGCGAGCCGCGCCGCCTCGGCCGCCGAGGGGCCGTCGGTCCAGGCGCTCACGAGCGCGAGGCGCGGCCAGAGCCGGAGCGGATCGGGGCCGGCCGCGAGGAGCTCCCGCGCCCGGCGCCGATCCGGCGGGAGCGGCGGGAGCATCGCCGGGCCGGCGCGCAGCGCGGGCGAGCCACGCCCCACCTCGTCGGCCAGCTCGCCGAGGAGCGAGGGGAGCGGCGCGAGGAGGAGCGGCAGGAAGGAGGGGCTCCAGACCGAGATCAGCCGGAGCTCGCGCGCCCGCACGAGGTGGAGGAGCGTCCGCCGCCGCCAGGCCTCGACGTCGACGAGGTGGCGCACCGCGCCCGGCACGGCGAGCGCGAGGCCGGCGAGGCGCCGCGCCACCGGCCCCAGGTACTCGGCGTCGTCCTCGAAGCCGACCGGGATGCCGCCCGCGGTCGGCGGCGATGGGGGCGCTGCCGGGCTCAGCGACCAGTAGGCCGGGCCGCCGAGCAGGGCCGGGACGCGGAGCGCCTGGTCGGCGAGCCAGGCCGAGACGGCGCGGCGCACCTCGGCGGCGAACGGCGCGGCGCCGCGAAGAGCGCCACCGCCGGATCCTTGAGCCGCGCCTCGGTCACGTCGCCCACGCCGGGGCGCAGCCGGTGGACCGAGCGCGGCAGCCGCACCACGCCGGCCGCGGCGTCGTAGGCGGCGCCGTACCGCTCGCGCGCGTAGGCGTGGAGCCGCTCGCGCAGCGCCGGCCGGTCGAGCGCCGGGTCGGGGTAGCAGCTGTCGAACATGGCGAGCATGGCCCGGTAGGTCCGGTGGCCGGAGGAGAGCAGGAACCAGTCGAGCGGCCCGTCGCCGCGCGAGAGCGGCAGCACCCCGCGCAGCCAGCTGCGGATGGCGTAGGGCGAGCGCCAGACCTCCGGGTCGACGATGGTGTCGCCGGAGAAGAGGACCCGCCGCGGCGCGCCGGTGGCGCGGCTCACGTAGACCCGCAGCGTCGAGAAGCCGACCAGCCGGCCGCCGGCGGCGCGGAGCAGCACTGCGTGGTCCTTCTCGGCGAGGTCGGCCTCGAAGTCGTCGCTCCGCACGCCGTCGAAGTGGCGCTCGAGGAGGGCGCGCATCTCCCCGCGCAGCGCCGCGTCGAGCGCCCCGACCGGCAGCATGGCCCCCTCGTAGCTCACAGCGTCGCCACCTCCGGGCCGAGCGGCCGCCCGTCGAGCGCGGCCGCCGCGGCGGCGCCCGGCGCGAAGTGGACGGCGTAGAGCGTCGAGCGGTAGGGCCGGTGCGGGCGGCGGCGCACCGCGGCGAGGAGCGGGTCGGCGGCGGCGAGGCCGAGGAGGAGCGCGTCGAGGCCGCGCGCGGCCGCGTCGGCGAGCGCGGCGCCGAGCAGCGCGTCGAGCACCGCCTCGCGATCCTCCTCCGCCCGGATGGCGAGGAAGGCGAGGAAGGCGGCCGCCAGCGGCGCGCCGACGGGCGGCAGCCGCGGCAGGCCGAGCGGCCGGCCGACGAGCGCGAGGAGGGGGCGGGCCGCGGCGAGGAGCGGGGAGTAGCCGCGCACCACCGCCTGCTTGAAGGCGCTCTGGTCCCAGAGGGCGGCGCAGGCGGCGAGCCGGCCGCCCCGCTCGACGAGGAGGAAGTCGGAGGGCGAGAGGCCACGCGAGCGCTCCGGCGAGGCGAGGTCGGCGGCGGCCAGCCACGGGGCGCACTGGCGCCGCGCCCCCTCCTCGGCGAGGAGCGCCGCCACCTCGGCGAGCCGGCCGGCCTCGCCGCGCGCCACC
>DASTGK010000577.1:0-3966 GCA_035719085.1 Anaeromyxobacteraceae bacterium | reverse complement strand
GATCTGCCCTGCCCCGAACACCACGTGCACACCGGACGTCATGGCCGCCCTCCTCATCGCGGTGGCCGGGCGCCGCCACCCGCGCCGCCCTCACGCCAGCGCGAGGGCCTGATCGAGGTCGGCCGCCATGTCCTCGGGGTGCTCCAGCCCGACCGAGAGCCGGATCATCGCCTCGGTGATGCCGGCGCCCCGCTTCTGCTCCGGCGTCATGTCGGCGTGGGTCATCGACCAGGGGTGCTCGATGAGCGTCTCGATGCCGCCCAGGCTGACGGCCAGCCGGACGTGGCGCAGGCCGTCGAGCACGCGGAAGGCCTCGGCCTCGCCGCCGCGCACCTCGAAGGTGACGACGCTGCCCGAGCCGGAGCACTGACGCCGCCAGCGCTCGACCTGCGCCGCGCCCATCTCGGCCAGGCCGGGGTAGAGGACGCGGGCCACGCGCGGGTCGGCGCGCAGCCGGTCGACCAGCACGCGGGCGTTGCGCTGCTGCTGCTCCATGCGGAGCTGCAGCGTGCCGAGCGAGCGCGAGATGAGCCAGGCGGTGTCGGCGTCGCTGGTGGAGCCGAGGATGGTGCGCATCCCCTTCACCTGGCCGAGCAGCTCCTTCGAGCCCATGGCCAGGCCGGCCACCAGGTCGGAGTGGCCGCCGAAGAACTTGGTGGCCGAGTAGAGGACGAGGTGGGCGCCGAGCGCCAGCGGCTGGCTGAAGATGGGGCCGAGGAAGGTGTTGTCGACGAGCACCAGCACCGGCCGTCCGGGCCGGCCCGAGCGCTCGGCCACCGCCCGCGCCGCCGGGACGTCGCAGAGCTGCATGGTCGGGTTGGCCGGCGACTCGAGGAAGACGAGCCGCAGGCTCGGCTCGGCGGCGGCGCGGCGCGCCAGCTCCTCCTCGGTGGCGGCCACCGGGAAGGGCACGGTGCGGACGCCGTACTCCGGCAGGATCTTGCGCAGGAAGAACTCGCTGCCGCCGTAGACCGGGTCGGAGAAGAGCACCGTATCGCCGGGGCGCAGGAAGGTGAGGCAGGTGGTGGAGATGGCCCCCATGCCGGAGGAGAAGAGCGCGGCCGCCTCGGCCCGGTCCCAGGCGGTGACCCGGTCCTCCAGGATCTCGGCGTTGGGGTTGTTGACCCGCGTGTAGATGAGCGCCGGGCTCTCGCCGGCGTCGGGCTGGCGCAGGCCGTAGGCGATCTCGAAGGCCCGCTTCCCCGCCGCGGCGCTCGGGAAGACGAAGGTGGAGGTGCGAAAGACGGGCGGCACCGCCGCGCCCTCGGAGCGCTGCGGGTCGTAGCCCTTCTCGAAGATGAGCGTCTGCGGGTGGACGGGACGGATCGGGTCGGCCATGGCGCGCGCCTCCGGGCGAGGAGGCGATCCTGCGCCGAGCGCGGCCCGGCGAGGCGGCCCCGCCGGGGGCGCGCTGCGCTTTCATCCGCGGGGGCGGACCTCGGGCCAGGCCGTCCGCTCGGGCGGTGACCTCCGCTGGAGCGGCGGGGGTGCAAGATCACGCTGGGCCCCACCCGCCGGTGGGGCCAGCGTCCCAGGAGCCAGTTCGACCTGCTCTCGACCTACAGGCCCGCGACGACGTCCGAGAGCTGCATGACGCTCTCGAACCCGACATGCTGGGCCTTGGTCATCTTCTCGGCCAGCGCGGTGACGGCGCTCTTGCCGAGCTCGGCCCACTGCGCCTCGTTCATGATGTAGATCTCGCCGGCGTAATGCAGGTGCGGCATCCGCATGCCGCCCCGCGTCGGGTCCCACGTCAGCGTGCGCATGGTGGCCTGGGCTGGCACGCCGGGCATGCCCACCTCCGCCGCGGCCACGTGCGGCTGGGCGGTGACCTGCACCTTCGTCAGCTCCTTCGCGTGGGTCTGAAGGAAGCGCTCGACGAGCGCCACCTGGGAGATCCAGAAGTCCCTCCGTCCGCCGTTCTTCAACTGCAGCTCGTGCCAATCGAACATGCGAGCCCCCGTTGAGTCTCAGTCCCTGCGTGGTCACATCCGGACAGCTTCGAGAACGCTCCTGGCCACCCCCTTTCCGCCGAGATGCTCCGTGAACGTTGGGCCGAGCTCGGCCTCGAGGGTCTCGAAGACCTGGGCCGCGATCGCGAGCAGCGTCCGCTCGGATGCACACAGGAATGGTCCCACGCGGTTGTAGTGGCCGGTCATGAAGTAGTTCGAGCAGCCGCACCAGTTGACGCAGTAGTCCCTCACGCCGCACCCGGCGCACTCTGCGTTGATCGGCGGACCCGGCGCGAGGTGCTCGCGGAGGGGCCCGATCTGCACGAGGCCGCTGACGGAGCCGATGGCGTGCTCCTCGGGCCTGCTCGACACCAGCCGTTCGCAGGGGAACACTCGGCCGGACGGATCGAAGGCCAGCTCGCCGGTTCCCATCCTGCATCGCTCGAGCGGTTGGTAGCCGCCGCGCAGCATCACGGTGATCTTGCTGTCGATGAGGCTGATGAAGTGCGGCCTGCCCTCCCGGTAGAACCGAACGTACCTGTCGGCGAGTCCCTGGTAGGCTCCGGCGACCCGATCGACCTCCCCCTCCGTCCACGCCGCGGAGAAGTCCGGGTTGAGATGGATCTGCCGAACCCCCAGCGACGAGAGGTGGTCGACGACCTCGGGGAGGTTCCCGAGGGTCTCGGGCCGGTAGACGGCGTTCACTGGGGCGTGCCCGAGCACGGCGAGGGCCGTTCGAACCCCGCGCTCGACATCCGCCGAACTCCCCCGACCGCCGGGGAAGCGGCGGAATCGGTCATGAACGGCCGGTGGCCCGTCGCAGCTCACCGTGAGCCCGACGTGATGCGCCCCGAGGAAGCGGGCGATCTCGGGGGTGAGCAGCGTGCCGTTGGTCACCACCGAGAGCTTCACCCGCTTCGCGTCGTGATCCGGGTGGTGCTCCACGTAGTGGGTGACTGCCTTGAGCAGGCCGAACTCGAGGAGCGG
Source organism: Anaeromyxobacteraceae bacterium (assembly GCA_035719085.1). Taxonomy (GTDB): domain Bacteria; phylum Myxococcota; class Myxococcia; order Myxococcales; family Anaeromyxobacteraceae; genus JADKCZ01. The sequence continues at coordinate 1,027 of DASTGK010000577.1, read as the reverse complement.
CTCGCCGCCAAAGAAGCCGAGGTCGACGTCCTCGGACGCCGGTGTGTTCCGGAACGCGAAGTCGACGATCCCGGTGGCCACCTCGAGCGGCATGGCCCGGTCGACCTTGCCCACGTAGCAGTACTCGCACGCGAGGTTGCATCGGCGCGTGAGGAAGAGCGTGTATTTCGTGGCCCACTCCCTCGGCTGGCGTCCAAGGCGGTTGAGGTCGCACGATCCGTGATGTGACCGGGATCGAGGTGTTCACTCGATGGCCTTAGGCCGGACGCGCAGGAGGGGCGGCGCGGCTCTGCCGCAGATCGAGCGGACCTGGAGCGCCCCAAAACACGAAGCCCCCGCCGGCTCGTCGCTGGCGGGGGCTTCTCTCTACTGGCGGGCCCTAGAGGATTCGAACCTCTGGCCTTCGGATTCGTAGGCTGACTAATAGTGAACGGCAGATGGGCGTCGTTGTTGCGGTTTCCAGTGATGTCGGCAGCTTGGCGGACTCGGGTAGTCCACACGAGTCAACATGAGGTGACGCGGATCCCCGGGAGTTTGGACAAGATCTGGACACTCTCTATCTAAAGCTACCCGAGCCTCGCGCGTCATGGGGCCTGCGGCGAAGACACTCTCGGTCAGGGGTCGGATCAGGGCCTCTGCTGGTCAGAGGCACTCGGCGACACGCATCATCCGTGGTCCCCCCACGCTTCCTGGACTGTTGCGGGTTCCTGCGGGGGCGCGGCCGGCTGATCCTCCGGCGGGATCGCCGGGGTTGGTGCGGGTTGCTGCGATGGTGGTGCCTGCTGTTCCTCTGCCGATCTCGTCGGGGTGGGTGGGGGGTGTTGCGGGGGTGCCGGCTGTTCCTGTGGCGGTCTCGTCGCCGCTACTGGGCGTTGCTGTGGGGGAGGTGCCGAACGCTTCTTCTTCGTAGGTAACTGCGCTGTCGGCGCTGCCGGCTCGAGGTGGTAACTCGTCGTCGCTGGCCGTTGCCGGTCCGCTGGGCAGGAGGCCATCGCTAAGAAGATGCCGAAGAGTCCGGCGACGATCA
>DASTGK010000576.1:0-2576 GCA_035719085.1 Anaeromyxobacteraceae bacterium | reverse complement strand
ATGGCCGGCTGCGCCTCGGCGGTGGTGCCCGGGTAGCCGGGGGCGCAGGCGACGACGGTGAGCCGCGGCGGGGCGGCGCGCGCCGACGCGGCGGCGGCGAGGAGGAGGGCGGCGGCGACGGCGCGGCGCATGGGCGGAGATTAGCGCCCGGTGCGAGCGCCGCAACCCACCCTCGGCGCGCGAAGCGCCGCACCGGGCGCGGCGAGACGCCCCCCATGGCGCGGGGCGGCCCGGGGAAGCCGGTGCTACGTTCGGCCGGAATGGCCGCGCGCCCGCTCGAGGCCGCCTTCGGCCGGATCGTCGGGCTGCGCGTCCCGATCCTCGTCCTCTACGCGCTCCTCGTCCCGGCCGCGGCCTGGCTCGCGACGCGCATCCCGTCCGAGGGGGCGATCGGCTCGCTCGTCGTGCCGTCCGATCCGGACTACGCGGCCACGCGGGCGTTCCAGCGGCTCTTCCCCGAGGGGCAGATCGTCATGCTGCTCCTCGAGGCGGACGACCCGTGGAGCCCGGAGGCGCTCGCCGCGGCCGACGCGGTGGCCGGCGCGGTGCGGGGCGTGCCGGGCGTCACGGTCTACTCGGCGCTCGACGTCTACCGGCGGGCGCGCCCCGGCTTCGCGCCCGACGCGCCCTCTGCCGCCGCCTTCCGCGCCTTCGCCACCGGCGCCGAGCTCTTCCGGCGCCAAGGGCTCGTCGGCGACCGCTTCCTCGGCCTCGCCGTCGCCTTCCCGTCGCGCGGGTCGGCGGCGCGCGACGCCACGCTCGCCGCCGTCGACGCGGCCATCGAGCGGGCGCCGCACGGGCCGGTGAAGGTGGTGCGCAAGGTGGGCGCCCCCTACGTCGAGGCCTGGATCGAGCACGAGTCGGGCCAGGCCTCGCTCCGCTGGTTCCCGGTCTTCGGCCTCCTCGTGGTCGGCCTCGCCCTCTTCCTCTACCGCTCGGTCCGCTCGCTCCTCGCCATCCTCCTGGCGCTCGGCGCCGCCGTGGCGCTGGCGGTGGGCGCCGGGCGGCTCCTCGGCTTCTCCTTCACCGTGGTCTCGGCGCTCGTGCCGCTCACCGTCATGGTCACGGCGCTCGCCTCGCTCGTCTACCTCCACTCGCGCTTCGTCGATCAGCCGGAGGGGGTCGAGGTGGACGAGCACCAGCGGCACGCCCTCGCCAACAAGTTCCTGCCGGTGACCGCCTCGTCGGTGGCGGCCGTGCTCGGCTTCGCCGCCCTGGCGGTCTCGCCCATCCGGCCCATCCGCGAGATGGGCGTCTGGACCGCCGCCGGGCTGGCGCTCTCCTGGGTGGTCGCCTTCACGCTCTTCCCGGCGCTGCAGAAGGTGCTGCGGACGCCGACCGGCCGGACCGTGCCAATCCGCAGCGCCCTCTACGACCGGGTGGCGGGGGCGCTGCCGGCCTTCACCTGGCGCCTCCGCGTGCCGCTCGTCGCCGCGGCGCTCCTCCTCTCGGCGGCCGGGGTGGTGGCGCTCACCGGCCTGCCGGGGCGGCTCGCCCCCATGCGCGTCGGCGTCGACTCGCTCGACTACGTCGACCCGGACCTGGCCATCCACCGCGATATGGTCTTCTTCCGCGAGCACGTCTCCGGCCTCAACGTGGCGCGGGCCTGGGTGCGGACCGCGCCCGGCGTCGTCACCGATCCGGAGGTGCTGCGCGGCCTCGACCGGTTCGCCAGCGCGGCCGAGGCGCTGCCGGGCGTCACCTCGGTGGTCGGTCCGACCACCTTCCTGCGGATGCGCCAGTACCTGGCCGGCGGCGGCGACCGCCTGCCGCAGGACCCGGACGCCTTCGCGCGCGCCACCGCCGACGTGGAGCAGCTCCTCCTCACGCAGCCGGAGCTGCGCGCCTTCGTCGACGTGGGCGGCCTCTCCGACGCCCAGCTCACCGTGGTCTTCGACCGGGGCGACGAGGCCGGCTACCAGGCGCTCGCCGCGGCGCTGCGGCAGGCCTGGGACCGGACGGTGGCGGGCGATCCGGCCTTCCGGGGCGCCGAGCTGCGCCTCGTCGGCGAGTCGCTCCTGCAGGCCAAGGTGGGCGCGGGGCTCGTGCCGACGCTCACCGAGAGCTTCGCCCTCACCGCGGCGCTCATCTTCCTGGCGTTCCTGGCCGTCTTCCGCAGCGCCTCGGCCCGGCTCATGGCGATGATCCCGTCGGTCTTCGCCATCCTGGTCACCTTCCTCGGGCTGCGGCTCGCCGGCGGGGCGCTCAACGTGGCCACCATCCTCATCGCCACCACCGTGCTCGGCACCACCGAGAACGACCAGATCCACTTCTTCCACCACCTGCACGAGGGGGAGGGGCGCGGCCTCGAGGCGGCGCTGCGCCACTCGCTGCGCGTCTCGGGGCGGGCCATCGTCTTCGCCACGCTCATCAACGCCGCCGGCTTCCTGGGGCTCGCCTTCTCCCGCTTCCCGCCGCTGCGCCAGTTCGGCGTGGTGACCTCGGCCGCCTTCCTGCTCGCCATGCTGGCCGACTTCACCGCGCTGCCCGGGGCGCTCGGGCTGGTGCGGCGCGAGCGGCCGGCCGAGGGGGCGGCGGCGGCCGGCGCGGCTCAGGAGCGCGGCGGCCGCGCCACC
>DASTGK010000575.1:0-11117 GCA_035719085.1 Anaeromyxobacteraceae bacterium | reverse complement strand
CCTACAAGTCGAAGGCCGAGGTGGAGGCGCTCGTCGTCTCGCTCAAGCCTCGCAGCGCGCCCAGGGACGGCGTGCGCCGGCTCCCCGAGCGGCACGAGGCCGCCGCCGGGGCGGCGCTGCCGCTCCCGGCACCCCAGCGCTTCGACCTCGAGGCGGTGGATGCGGCTCCCGTGCCCGCGGCGTCTCTGGCGCCTGCGCCCGAGGTGGCAGCCCCGGTGCGCACCGCGCCGGCGCGCCCGACCGTGCGCCCGGTGGCGGCCGAGACCTGGTCGCTTCGCGTCACGCTCGACGCCGCCTTCAAGGAGGAGCTCGACCGGCTCACCGAGCTCCTCTCGCACAAGGTGCCCGGCGGCGAGCTCTCGGCGGTGCTGCGCGAGGCGGTGAAGTGCGCCATCGAGAAGCACGGCACGCGCCGGGGCGCGGTCGAGCCCGCGCGGAAGCGGGCGAAGAAGATGGCGAAGAAGAAGGCACCGGCCTCCCCTTCCTCCTCTGCCCCTCCGAGCCTGCGGCGCGAGCCGATCTCCGCCGAGGTGCGGCGGCAGGTCTGGAAGCGGGACGAGGGGCGCTGCACCTGGGTCGGGCCGGACGGCCACAGCTGCGGAAGCCGGTGGCGGCTCCAGCTGGACCACATCGAGGCGGCGGCGCTCGGCGGACCGTCGACGGTCGACAACCTCCGGCTGGCCTGCGCCCGTCACAACAGGCTTCATGCCGAGCGGGCCTTCGGGCGCGAATTCATGGACCGGTTCCGCCGGGCGCCCCAGACGGGTGAAAGTACTTCTCCCAGCGGAAGCTGCTCCTCACAACACGCGGAGTGAAGCTGCAGCCATCACCATCGCAGCCGCTACGGTCGACGCCGCGGGGCTTAGGCCCACGGTCTCTCCGAGCGTGCCGCGGCTCCCCGTGAACCGATCACGCTGAGGCGTCGCGAACGGGCGGTGCCGCCTCCCCAGCGACGGCCGCAGGCCGACGACGCCGACCGGCCGCGGCGCGATGACCCGCCAGCCACCCTCCTCGCTGCCGCCTCTCCGCCGCCCCGTGTTGGACGCTCGCGCTTGAGAGCCGACTGGCGAGGCGGGCGTCATCGGGTCGCCTCGACGCGCCTTCTCAGCTCCATCGCCGCTGGGTGGTCCCCGAGGAGCACCCACGCTGAATACGGCATGAACTGGATCCGCGTCCCGAATGCGCTGGCCGTTCGAAGTTCGACCGTGATGGGACGGATGTTGATGAACTTGTTCTCGCGCACGCTGGCGATCTGCTCGTACGGAACGAGGACTTCGCGGCGGTAGTTCGACACGATGAGCCCGCGATCCGTCGCCGTGACCTTCTTGAACGCGAAGCCCCACCTGTAGAAGGCCACCCCCCCCATCAACAGGGCCGCAGCGAAGATCGCGGGACTGGGCCCATCCTGCGGAGGGTCGATGACGAAGACAGTCGTTGCCACCCCAAATGCGCCCAGCCACAGGGCGGGGATGATCACCTTGTGGAAGAGCGTGAGCGCGCTCGAGAGCCGCTGCGCGCGTCCCGTCGATCTCACCATCATGTGAGCGACTATACCGAGGGTGAGCCCGGGCCGCAGCGGGCGGTCTCCCTGCCGACTCTCTCGCCCCCCCCCGACGGGGAGGCCCCTACGCCCCCGCCCCGCCGAACGCGCGGTAGGCGAGCATCGTCTCCGTCTCGCGGATGCCCGGCACCTTCTGGATCCGGCCGGGGATGAGCTCGCCGAAGGCGTCGTAGTCCTCGGCGTAGACCTTCACCAGCAGGTCGTGCGCGCCGGTGACCGAGTGGACCTCCGACACGCCGTCGATCTCGATGATGGCGCGCGCCACCTCCGAGACCATGCCGAGCTCGCACTTCACCAGGATGAAGGCTGCCTTCATGGGGCTCCCTTTCGGCCGCGAGGTTATCAGGGCCAGGCCGGCGCGTCGCCGTACCAGTCGGCCGTCACCTCGAGCCACATGGCGAGGCCGGCCCAGCGGCCGTAGGGCGCGTACCAGCGGCGCACCGTCCGGTCGGCCGGCTGCCGCTTCATGCCGCGCAGCCGGCGGAGCTTCTCGCGCGTCCACGAGTCGAGCGCCAGGAAGTCGTGGTGGCCGAGGAGGCGCGCCAGGTGCTCGGCGGCGTAGGGGCCGAAGCCGTCGAGCGCGAGGAGCGCGCGCAGCAGGTCGGCGGTCGGCAGGTCGGGGCGGCGGAGGGCCTCGAGGTCGAGCCGGCCGGAGGCGACCTCCCTCGCCAGCGAGCGCAGGAACGGGGCGCGGTAGCCGGCCCGAATGGTGTCGCGGAAGAAGCGCTCCCCCTTGGCCGCGAGCGCATCGGGGCCGGGGAAGGCCCGCTCGCCGCCGGGCCCGGGCTCGCCGAGCGTCTCGCACAGCCGCGACACCATGAGGCGCGTCAGCGCCCAGGAGCAGTTGGTGGTGCAGAGCGTCTTGACGGCGTCCTCCCAGACGGTGGGGGAGCGGAGCAGCCGGCCGGCGCCGCGCGCGAGCGCCCAGCGCAGGTCGGGGAGCCCCTTGCCGTCGCCGGCCGCCCGCCGCGCCTCGAGCCCGGCCGCCGCCTCGCGGAACGGCGAGAGGTCGTCGTCGAGCGCCAGGCACTCGCGCAGCTGGCCCTGCGCCTCGCGCGCCTCGGCGGGCGCCGGACGCCCGCTCGCCAGGACGCGGACGAGCAGGCCGCCCGGCCCCTCGGTCACCTCGCCGCGGACCACCCGGCCGGAGGCGAGGCGCAGGGGGCGTGCCAGGACGCGCCGGTCGCCGTCCCAGGTCCAGGGCGCCAGGTCGTACCAGCCGTGGCTGCGGACGGTGAGGTCGAGGTCGAACCGCTCCGGGACGCGCACGATGAACCCCTGCGGGGGATTGCCCCCTCGCTCGGCGGGTGCCGAGATCCACAGGAGACGTACCACGCTTCCCCACCCGCACCAGCGAGGAGCAGGCCATGGCCGCTTGGGACCCCGTGGACGAAGTCGAGACGCTGGAGGGCGACGAGGGCGAGCTCGAGGTGGGCCGTCACCGCGACGTCGGGCGCGAGATGCTGCAGACGCCCCTCTCCGACCTCAGGCGCGGGCCGGCCGTCACCGTGTCCCCGGACGCCACGGTGGCGCGCGCCGCCGAGCTGATGCGCAAGAAGAAGATCAGCGCGGTGCTGGTGAAGAAGGGCAAGGCCGTGGTCGGCATCTTCACCGAGCGCGACCTCGTCTCCCGCGCCATGCAGGCCAAGGCCTGGACGCGGGCGCCGGTGAAGAAGTTCATGACGCCGAGCCCCGAGACCCTGGCCGTCACGGCGCCGGTGGCGTACGCGCTCAACAAGATGAGCGTGGGCCGCTTCCGCCACGTGCCGCTCGTCGACGGCGGCGGCAAGCCGGCGGGCGTCGTCTCCATCCGCGACATCATCGACTTCATCGTCGAGCTCTGCCCGGAGGAGGTGCTCAACCTCCCGTCGGCGCCGGAGCTGGCGATGCACCCGACGCCGGACGGCGACTAGCCGTCCCCGGCGCCGGGCCGGTGGATCGCCGGGGCGGCTAGGCCGTCGCCTCGGCGCCGTGGCACTTCTTGTACTTCTTGCCCGAGCCGCAGGGGCACGGGTCGTTGCGGCCGACCTTGGGCCCCTGCCGCACCACCGTCTCCTGCTTCGGCTTGGCGCCCTCGCCGTCCCCGCCCGCCTCGGCGTGGGTCTCGGTGATCCGCTGCAGCGCCCGGCGCTGGGCGGCGAGCCGCTTGGCCTCGATCTCGGCGGCGCTCTCCTGGCGCACCGGCTGGAGCCGGAGCACGTTGCCGATGACCGCGCCCTTGATGCGCCAGGTCATGGCCTGGAACATCTCGAACCCTTCCTTCTTGTACTCCTGCTTCGGGTCCTTCTGGCCGTAGCCGCGCAGGCCGATGCCCTGGCGCAGGTGGTCCATCGAGAGCAGGTGGTCCTTCCACATCTGGTCGATGGCCTGCAGGTAGAGCCACTGCTCGTAGCGGCGCAGCACCGGGACGCCGTCGTCGCCGACCCCGAGCTCCGCCTCCTTGGCCTGGTAGGCCTTGGAGACCACCGAGAAGATCTGCTCCTCGATGGCCTGGCGCGCCTCGGCGGCCCGCGCCTGCGGCTGGGCGAACTTCATGTCGACGCCGAACTGCTCCTTCACCATCGCCGAGAGGCCGGGCAGGTCCCAGTCGCCCAGGTTGGGCGGGCAGGCGCCGCCGACCATGTCGAGGACCACGTCCTCGATCAGGTCGAGCACGTGCTCGCGCTGGTCGTCGAGCGTCCAGACCTTCTCCCGCCGGGTCTTCTTGCGGGTCTTGGGATCCTCGTCGTACTCGACCACCGGCACGCCGGCGCCGAAGCCGAGCACCATGCGGCGCAGCGCGTAGATGGAGCGGCGCTGCTGGTTCATCACGTCGTCGTACTCGAGCAGGTTCTTGCGGATGTCGAAGTTGTGCCCCTCGACCTTCTTCTGGGCGCCCTCGATCGACTTCGTCAGCCAGGGGTGCTCGATCTGCTCGCCCGGCTTCATCCCCATCCGCTCCATGAGGCCGCTGATGCGGTCGGATCCGAAGATCCGCATCAGGTCGTCCTCGAGGGACAGGTAGAAGGCGGAGGAGCCGGGGTCGCCCTGGCGGCCGGCGCGGCCGCGCAGCTGGTTGTCGATGCGCCGCGACTCGTGCCGCTCGGTGCCGACGATGTGCAGGCCGCCCAGGGCCACCACCTGCTCGTGCTCGGCGGCGCACTGCGCCTTGAGCTCGGCGATCCGCTTCGAGAGCGCGGCGGCCCAGGCGGCCTTGCGCTCCAGGAAGGCGGCCTCCTCCTCGCCGTCCATGGGGGCGTCCGGCTCCGGCCCGAGCTCGTGCTTGGCCATCATCTCCGGGTTGCCGCCGAGCAGGATGTCGGTGCCGCGGCCGGCCATGTTGGTGGAGATGGTGACCGCGCCCTTGCGCCCGGCCTGGGCCACGATGTCGGCCTCGCGGCCGTGGTGCTTGGCGTTGAGGACGTTGTGGGCCACGCCGCGCCGCTTGAGCAGCGACGAGACCACCTCGCTCTTGGCCACCGAGACGGTGCCGACCAGCACCGGCTGGCCCTTCGTGGCCCGCGCCTCGATCTCGCCGCAGAGCGCGTCGAACTTCTCGCCCTCGGTCTTGTAGACCACGTCCTCGGCGTCCTTGCGGACGTTGGTCCGGTTGGTGGGGACCACCACCACGTCGAGGTTGTAGGTCTTGGCGAACTCCTCCGCCTCGGTGTCGGCCGTGCCGGTCATGCCGGACAGCTTCGAGTACATGCGGAAGTAGTTCTGGAAGGAGATGGTGGCGAGGGTCTGGTTCTCCGCCTCGATCTTGACCCCCTCCTTGGCCTCGACGGCCTGGTGCAGGCCGTCGGACCAGCGGCGGCCCGGCATGAGGCGGCCGGTGAACTCGTCGACGATGACGACCTCGCCGTCCTTGACCACGTAGTCCACCTCGTTGCGGTAGAGGTGGTGGGCGCGCAGCGCCTGCTCCACGTGGTGCAGCACCTCCATGGCGTCGGGGTCGTAGAGGTTCTTCACCCCCAGCTTGCGCTCGATCTTCTCGACGCCCGGGTCGGTCATGACCACGGTGCGGCTCTTCTCGTCGACGGTGAAGTCGACGTCGCGGATCATCGAGGGGATGACGGCGTTGACCTTGTAGTACAGGTCGGAGGACTCGTCGGACGGGCCCGAGATGATGAGCGGGGTGCGGGCCTCGTCGACCAGGATCGAGTCGACCTCGTCGACGATGGCGAAGTTGAGCTCCCCCTGCACGTAGTCCTGCAGGCGGAACTTCATGTTGTCGCGCAGGTAGTCGAAGCCGAACTCGTTGTTCTGGCCGTAGGTGATGTCCGAGCCGTAGGCCGCCTGCCGCTGCTGGTCGGTGAGGCCGTGGACGATGACGCCGGTGCTGAGGCCGCAGAAGCGGTAGAGCCGCCCCATCCACTCGGAGTCGCGGCGGGCCAGGTAGTCGTTCACCGTGACGACGTGGACGCCGCGCCCGGCGAGCGCGTTGAGGACGCAGGGCAGCGTGGCGACGAGCGTCTTGCCCTCGCCGGTCTTCATCTCGGCGATCTTGCCCTGGTGCAGCACGGCGCCGCCGATGAGCTGCACGTCGAAGTGGCGCATGCCGAGCGCCCGCACGCCGGCCTCGCGGACCAGGGCGAAGGCCTCCGGCAGGAGGTCGTCGAGGGTGCGCCCCTTGGCCACCTCGCCCTTCCACTGCGCCGTGAGGCGCGGGAAGTCGGCGTCGGCGAGCGCCTTCATGCGCGGCTCGAGCTCGTTGATCCGCGCCACCAGGGGGCGGATCTTCTTGAGCTCGCGCTCGTTCTTGGTGCCGAGCACCTTCTTCAGGACGTAGTCGAACATGTGGGGACCAGGACCTCGTGGGGGCCGGGGAGGCTACCGCCTTCGCCGCCCGTAAGCCATCCCAATAACCATCCCGGAGCCCGCGTCAACCCTCGGGTTTTTTGTGGGCGGGCCACCCCTCCTCTAGAGTCGTCCCGTGGCACCCCGGCTCCCCGCCCTCGCCCTCCTCGCCGCCCTCGCCGCCGGCTGCGCCGGGCCCGCGCTCTCCGTGCGGGAGGGGCTCGAGCGGAGCGACCTGCAGGCCCGGCTGGCGGCGCGCGCCGCGGCCATGCTGGGCGAGGGGCGCGAGCGGTTCGTGGTCGGCCGCGAGGCCTTCAACCCCGACTGCTCCGGCTTCGTCGAGGCGGTCTACGCCGCCGAGGGGATCTCGCTCCGCCGCGTGCTGCAGGCGGCGGCGCCGCGCGAGACGAGCGCCGTGGCGGCGGCCTGGGAGGCGGCCGGGCGCTTCGGCGAGCGCTGGCGCGGCGGCGAGTGGCCGGCGCCGGGCGACCTCGTCTTCTTCGACGACACCTGGGACCGGAACGGCAACGGGCGGCGCGACGACCCGCTCACGCACGTCGGCGTGGTCGAGTTCGTCGAGCCCTCGGGGACGGTCCACTTCCTCCACCGCGGCGGCAAGGGAGTGACGCGCGGCTTCCTCACCCCGGGCCGGCCGGGCGAGGCGCGCGACGAGGCGGGGCGCACGCTCAACTCGCCGCTGCGGGTGCTGGCCGGGCCGGACGACCGGTCCCCGGCGCTGGCCGGCCAGCTGCTCGTGGGCTTCGGGCGGATCGACCCGTGGCGCGTGCCGGGCGGCGCGCTCCGCGAGGACGTGCGGGCGGCCGTGGCGCCGTGAGGCGCTACTCCAGGATGAACTTGCGCGGGTTCTCGGGGATGCCGTTCACCCGCACCTCGTAGTGCAGGTGGGGGCCGGTCGACTTGCCGGTGTTGCCGACGGCCGCGACCTTGTCGCCCCGCTTCACCCGGTCGCCCAGCTTCACGAAGACCTCGGAGAGGTGGCCGTACCGGGTCTTCACGCCGTAGCCGTGGTCGATGACGAGCACCTTGCCGTAGCCGCCCTCGAGGCCGTTGAAGACCACCACGCCGTCCGACGGGACCTGGACCGCCTGGCCGTAGGGGGTGGCGATGTCGAGCCCCTCGTGCATCTTCCGCTCGGCCGAGTACGGGTCGAGGCGGGTGCCGAAGTCGGAGGTCACCCAGCCGCGCGTCGGCCAGATGGACGGGGTCGAGGCGAGCAGCGACCGCTGATCGTCGAAGTACTCCTGCAGCTCGCGCAGGCTCTGCTCCTGCCGGGCCGCCTCGGTCTCGAGCGAGCCGAGCTTGCCGGGCAGCGCCGAGGCGCTCTGCTCGGCGGCGGGGGCCGGGCCGGCCGGGGCCGCCTCGGGCTCGGAGGTGCCGACCGGGCCGATGGCCAGGTTCCGCTCGGGATCCTGCAGCGAGGTGACGGCGGTCCGGAGCTTGGCGTCGAACCGCTCCACCCGGTCGAGGGTGGAGGAGATGTGAGCCACCTTCTCCTGGACGAGGAGCACCTGGCTGCGGAGCTGGGCGTTCTCCTCCTTGAGGACCGAGTTCTCGGCGGAGGTCCCGAGGAGCGTCAGGTAGTGGCCCATGGTCAGGAGGCCGACGACCGCCACCCCGACGCCCCCCCAGGCGGCCCGCTGGAGCCAGCGCCGGGGCACCCGGAACTTTCGCACGGCCTGGCTGTGGTCGGAGACCACGATGACCGTGAAGATCTGGGGCTTCGGCGAGAGGGGCATCCCGTTGGGCTCCGTGGGGAAAATGGCGACGCCCGGCCGTCGACCAGGCGGAAGTTCCGGAACGGGTACCAGAGCCGCACCGGGAGATCAAGGTTGGCGCAGGAGCCTGCCGTACCCTTCGGGGTGCCTCTTTTGTGCTACTGCGCTCCGGCGACCGCCTGGCCGCCCTCCGGCTCGGACAGCCGCACCACCGCCACCGTGATGTTGTCGTCGCCGCCTCGCTCGTTGGCCCGGTCGACGAGCGGCTCGACCGCGTCCACCCCGCTCCCCTCGACGATGGCCAGGATCTCCGGATCGTCGACCAGATTGGAGAGGCCGTCGCAGCAGACCACGACCGTATCGCCGTGCTCCAGCTCGAGCCCCATGAGGTCGACGAGCACGTCGCGCTCGAAGCCGACCGAGCGCGTGATGATGTTCTTGAAGCGGCTGTGCTTCGCCTCGTCGGCGCTGATGGCGCCGACGCGCAGCTGCTCCGCCACGAGCGAGTGGTCTTGCGTCACCTGGTAGATGTGCCCCGCCCGGAGGAGGTAGGCCCGGCTGTCGCCGACGTGGGCCACGAAGGCGGCGCGGCCGTCGACGAGGAGCGCGGTGACCGTGGTCCCCATGCCGGCCAGCTCCGGCTCGGCCTGGGCGGCGTCGAAGATGGCGGCGCTCGCCTGCTCGACGGCGTGGCCCAGGATGTCGGGGAGCGGGTTGTCCTCCCCCTCGGCGCCCGACCCGAAGAGGGAAGGCTCCTCGTCCCTCGCCTTCTTGATCTCGGCGCGGATGGTCTCGACGGCCAGGCGGGAGGCGGTGGCGCCCCCGGCGTGTCCACCCATGCCGTCGGCGACCACGAAGAGGCCGAGGTCCACGTCGATGAGGAGCGCGTCCTCATTGTGCTCGCGCCGCAGCCCGACGTCGGTCAGGCCGCGGGCCGCGATGCGAAGGGGCGGTGCCGCCACGCGATGAGCGTACCCTCGGGCCGTCGAAGGGGTCAACGAGATCGCTGCGCGGCCGGCTCATCCCGCGGCGCGCGCCACCCGGGCGGCCGCCCGCGGCACGACGCCACGACGCCCCTGGGCCGGCGGCAGGCGGGCCGCCTCGATGAGCGCCCCGGCGTGCTCGAGCGCCGCCGGCGTGACCGTGGCCCCCGCCATCATCCGGGCCACCTCCTGCCGCCTCGCCGCCGCCTCCTCGAGCGGCGTGACCTCGGAGGTGGTGCGGCCGGCCGCCACCCGCTTCGCCACCCGGTGGTGACGGTCGGCGAAGGCGGCGATCTGCGGCAGGTGCGTGATGCAGACCACCTGGCGGCCGCGCGACACCTCGGCCAGCACCCGCCCCATCGCCTCGGCCACGGCGCCGCCGATGCCCGAGTCGACCTCGTCGAAGACGTAGGTCTGCACCGGGTCGCGCCGGGCGAGGGTGCGCTTCACGGCGAGGAGGATGCGCGAGAGCTCGCCGCCCGAGGCGATCCGGGCGAGCGGCCGGGGCGCTTCGCCGGGGTTGGGCGCGAGGAGGAAGCGGGCCTGCTCGGCGCCGTCCGGCCCGAGGAGCGCGCCGCCCGCGGCGAGCCCACCCTCCGGCGGCGCGAAGGCCACCTCGAGCTGGCAGCGGGCCATGGCGAGACCGGCCAGCTCCTGCTGCACCGCCTCGGCGAAGGCGCGGGCGGCCCGCTTGCGCGCACGCGTCAGCATGCCGGCGAGCGCGGCCGCCTCGGCCCCGGCCGCGTCGATCTCCGGGCCGAGCGCGAGGAGCCGCTCGCCGCCGCCGGAGAGCGAGGCCAGCTCCGCCGCCATCTCGCCCCGCCGCGCCACCGCCGCCGCGAGCGAGCCGCCGTGCTTGCGCGCGAGCGCCCGCAGCGCCTCGAGCCGGTCCTCCACGACGCCGAGCCGGTCGGGGTCGCCGCCCACCGCGTCGCCGTAGCGGCCGAGCTCCCGCCCCGCCTCCTCGAGCTCGATGGCGGCCGAGCGCAAGAGCTGCAGCGGGCCCCCCAGCCGGCCGTCGAGCGCGGCCGCCTCGGCGAGCGCCCGCACCGCGAGCCCCACCTGCTCCGACGCGCTGCCGTCCTCGCCGTAGGAGAGCCCCTCGGCGGCGCGGGCCGCGTCGCGCAGCTTCTCGGCCGAGGCGAGCACGCGCCGCTCCGCCTCGAGCGCCTCGTCCTCGCCCGGCCGCGGGTCGAGGGCGTCGAGCTCCTTCAGCTGGAAGGCGAGGTAGTCGGCCCGCCGCCCCCGCTCCGCCCCGTCGGCGACGAGGCCGTCCCGCTCGCGCGAGAGGGCCGCGAGGCGCGCGAAGGCGGCCCGGTACCGGGCGAGGAGCGGCGGCTCCCTGGCGGCGGGCGCGCTCCCCTCCCCGGCCGGCGCGCCGTCGGCGCCGGCGAAGGCGTCGAGGAGCGCCAGGTGCGACGCCTCGTCGAGGAGCGAGACGTGCTCGTGCTGCCCGGAGATGTCGACCACGCCGCGCAGGGCGTCGGCCAGCACCGAGGCGGTGACGAGCGCGCCGTTCACGTAGGCGCGGCCGCGCCCGCCGCGGGCGGCCACCCGCCGCACCAGCAGCTCCGCCCCCTCGCCGGGCGCGGGCGGGGCGACGCCGGCCGCCGCCAGCCGGGCGAAGACCGGGTGGTCGCCGGGCAGCTCGAAGAGCGCCTCGACCACCGCCTCCTCGGCGCCGTCGCGCAGCACGTCGGCGCTCATGCGCCCGCCGAGGACGAGGTGCAGGGCGTTCACCAGGATCGACTTGCCGGCGCCCGTCTCGCCGGTGAGGACGTTCAGCCCGGGGCCGAAGCGGACCTCGACCGCGTCGACGATCGCGAAGCCGGAGATGCGCAGGGTCGTGAGCATGGCGGAAAGATGGCACCCGCCACTGACACTGCGCAAGTTTTCAGTGGTCCAGGCGTGCAGCCCTGGCGGGGCGGCCCTACCGCTCGCCCCAGCGCAGCTTGGCGCGCAGGATGCCGAAGAAGTCGAGGGCCCAATTCGGCGCCGCCGGCCCGCAGGGCACCGATCACGCCGCCGACCTCGTGACCCGGCTCCTCGACGAGGACC